>JBEPVV010000053.1:0-8575 GCA_041690795.1 Gemmatimonadota bacterium
CGTTACATCGGCGGCGGGCACAAGCGCATGTACCGCAAGATCGACTTCAAGCGGAACAAGTTCGCCGTGCCGGCCCGCGTGGCCGAAATCGAGTACGACCCGAACCGCAACGCGCGCATCGCACTGCTGGTGTACGCGGACGGCGACAAGCGTTACATCCTCCACCCGTCGGGCCTCAAGCAGGGCGACACGGTGGTGAGCGGACCGGGCAGTGATGTCCGCACCGGCAACGCGCTGCCGCTGGGCGAGATGCCGCTGGGCACCACGGTCCACAACATCGAGCTCAAGATCGGCAAGGGCGGCGTCATGGCGCGCTCGGCCGGCCAGGGTGCGCAGGTGGTGGCGCGCGAAGGCGAGTACGTCACGCTGCGGATGAAGTCGTCCGAAATGCGGCTGGTGCACAGCCGTTGTCTCGCGACCGTGGGTGAAGTCGGCAACTCCGAGCACGAGCTGCTCTCGGTCGGCAAGGCCGGCAAGAGCCGCTGGCTCGGCAAGCGCCCACATGTGCGTGGCGTGGCCATGAATCCTGTCGATCACCCGCTGGGTGGCGGCGAAGGCAAGACTTCGGGCGGTCGTCCGCCGGTCTCGCCGTGGGGCAAGCCTGAAGGCACCAAGACCCGGAAGCGGAAGAAGGCTTCCAACCGACTCATCGTGCGCGGACGTAAGCGCGGGAAGGCGACCCAGTAATGGCGCGAAGCATCCGGAAAGGCCCTTTCGTCCAGCAGTCACTTGCGGACAAGATTGCCGGCCTCAACTCGAAGAACGAAAAGAAGGTCGTCAAGACCTGGAGCCGGGCGAGCACCATTCTCCCCGAGTTCGTCGGTCACACCTTCGCGGTGCACAACGGCAACAAGTTCGTGCCCGTTTACGTGTCGGAAAACATGGTCGGTCACAAGCTCGGGGAATTCGCCCCGACGCGGCTCTTCCGCGGTCATAGCGGCAAGCTGGTGGCTGACAAGAAGGCAAAGGCGGTCTGATATGCAGGGACGCGCCATTCAGCGGCTGGTCCGTCAGTCACCGCGCAAGATGCGCCTGGTGATGGACCTGATCCGCGGCAAGAACGTCAACGAGGCGTACGCGATCCTCCAGTTCAACAAGAAGCTGGCGGCCAAGCAGATCGCCAAGACACTGAAGTCGGCGGTATCCAACGCCGAACAGCACGCCGAGCGCGACAACGAGTCGTTCGACGTCGACGAGTTGTTCGTGGTCGACGCGCAGGTCCAGATGGGCTCGCCGCTGAAGCGGTTCACGGCGGCGGCACAGGGCCGCGCGACGCCGATCCGCAAGCGGACCAGCCACGTCCATATCGCCGTGGCAGCGAAGGGAGCGAAGTAATGGGTCAGAAGACGCATCCGGTCGGGTTCCGGCTCGGCATCACCAAGCAATCGCTGTCGCGCTGGTACGCGTCGTCGAAGGACATGCCGACGCTGCTCGCCGAAGACCGGCTGATTCGCGATTACATCCAGAAGCGCCTCGGCCACGCGGCCATCGCCGAAGTGCACATCGAGCGGAAGCCGGGGAAGGTCACCGTGACCATCCATACCGGCCGCCCTGGTGTGGTGATCGGCAAGCGCGGCGCCGAGGTCGACAAGCTGCGTGAGGAGCTGGCCGTTGTGCTCGAACGCCAGCTGCACCTGACGCGCGAAGTGGCCGTCAACGTCGAGGAGATCAAGCGACCCGAGCTGTAGGCCAAGCTCGTCGCCGACAACATCGCGGCGCAGCTGGAGCAGCGGATCTCGTTCCGCCGCGCCATGAAGCGCGCGGTGCAGAGTGCCATGCGGATGGGCGCGCAGGGGATCCGCGTTCGCGCTGCCGGCCGGCTGGGTGGCGCCGAAATCGCACGCGTCGAAGGGTATCGCGAAGGTCGCGTGCCGCTCCACACGCTGCGCGCCGATATCGACTACGCCACCGGCACGGCCAAGACGACCTACGGCACCATTGGCGTGAAGGTATGGGTCTTCAAGGGCGAGATCGTGGATGACATGAGCGGTCGTACCTACAGCACGGGAGCCTGAGCACCATGCTGGCACCGAAGCGGATCAAGTTCCGCAAGACATTCAAGGGCAAGACCAACGGCATCGCGACGCGCGGCAACTCCGTGGCGTTTGGCGAATGGGGCGTGGTCTCGCTGGAACCGGGCTGGGTCACGGCGCGCCAGATCGAAGCGGCGCGTGTGGCGATGACTCGTGAGATGAAGCGTGGCGGCAAGGTGTGGATCCGGATCTTCCCGGACAAGCCGATCACCAAGAAGCCGGCCGAAACCCGCATGGGCAAGGGCAAGGGCAATCCCGAAGGCTGGGTCTGCGTGGTCAAGCCGGGCCGGGTGCTGTTCGAGGTTGACGGCATCGAGGAATCACTGGCGCGCAAGGCGCTGGCACTCGCCGAGGCGAAGCTGCCGGTCCGGACCCGCGTCATTCGCCGTGAGGAGATCTAGGATGCTGATATCGAGCGACCTGCGTGAGCTCACGGTCGAGCAGCTCGAGACGAAGCTGGCGGAATTGCGGGAGGAGCGCTTCAAGCTCCGCTTCCGTTCGGCCACCGAATCGATCGAGAATCCGATGCAGTTTCGCGTCCTGCGCCGGGACACGGCCCGCGTGCTGACTATCCTGGGCCAGAAGCGTTCGCCCAGGACCAAGGAGTGATGATGAGCGACGAGAAGACGACCGCCGAAGCGCGCGATGCGCGGAAGACCCGGACCGGGTTGGTGGTGAGCGACAAGATGCAGAAGACCGTCACGGTACAGCTGGAGCGCCGGCTGGCGCATCCGAAGTACGGCAAGCAGGTGACGCGGAGCAAGAAGGTAAAGGCGCGTAACGACCATGACGCCAAAGCCGGCGACACGGTGCGCATCATGGAAACGCGTCCACTGGCGAAGACGGTGTGCTGGCGCACCGTCGAAGTCGTTCAACGCGCTCGCTAAGGCCGGGGAGAATTCACGATGGTGCAACAGGAAACTATCCTCAAGATCGCGGACAATTCCGGCGCGCGTCGCGCGCTGGTCATCCGTGTGCTTGGTGGATCGAGGCGCCGCTATGCGTCGCTCGGCGATCGCGTGGTGGTGGCGATCAAGGATGCGATCCCGACCGGCCAGGTGAAGAAGGGCGAGGTGGCCAAGGCGGTCATCGTGCGCACGCGCAAGGAAGTCCGCCGCAAGGACGGTTCCTACATCCGCTTCGACGAGAACGCGGCCGTGCTCATCAACGATCAGGGCGAGCCGCGGGCGACCCGCATCTTCGGTCCCGTCGCTCGCGAGCTGCGCGAGAAGCGGTACATGAAGATCGTGTCGCTCGCGCCAGAGGTGCTCTGACATGAAGCCACTGGTCTACAAGAAGGCGAAGCGGCCGCGCCAGGGCGGGCGGGTGGAGCGGCAGAAGCTGCACATCACCAAGGGCGACACCGTGCAGGTGATCTCCGGTGACGACAAGGGCAAGCGGGGCACCGTGTTGCGCGTGTTCCCGAAGACGGGGCGCGTCGCGATTGACGGGATCAACCTCGCCAAGCGTCACCGCCGCGCCACGCAGAACACCGAGTCGGGCATCGTCACCTTTCCGGCACCGATGCCGGCCTGCAAGGTGATGCTGATCGATCCGAAGTCCGATACGCCGACCCGCATTCGCCGGCGCAAGGATGAGGGTGGCATGATCGAGCGCGTCTCGACCCGGTCGGGCGTCGCGATTCCGAGGGTTCGTTAACGATGGCGAAGAACACCGATGGCGCCGACGGCGCCAAGAAGCCCGCTGCCCCCAAGAAGGCAGCCAGCGCATCCAAGCCCACGGGCGGCGGACGCGACAAGAGTGCTGCGGCAATGGCCACCGATGCCACGCCCAAGGCGAGCATCGGCAAGCCGCGGTTGCACACGTTCTACCTGGAGACCGCACGCGGCCGCCTGGCGAAGCAGTTCGGCTTCGCCAACCCGCACCAGGTGCCGCGCCTGACCAAGATCGTGCTCAATGTCGGCATGGGCGAGGGCGCCAAGAATCCGCGTCTCGTCGATGCCGCCGCCGAAGAGCTGGCGATCATCACCGGCCAGAAGGCCGTGATCACGCGCGCCAAGAAGGCGATCGCGAACTTCGGCCTCCGTGCCGGGCTTCCGGTTGGTGCGTCAGTGACGTTGCGCGGCGCCCGGATGTACGAATTCCTCGACCGGTTCGTCAACCTGACGATCCCGCGCATTCGTGACTTCCGCGGCCTGCCCAACAAGAGCTTCGACGGCCGTGGCAACTACACCTTCGGGATCAAGGAACAGACGATGTTCCCCGAAATCGATTATGACCGCATCGAGCACGTGCATGGCATGGACATCACGCTGGTGACCAACGCTGGTCGCGATGATCTCGCCATGGCGCTGCTGCGCGAGTTTGGCTGGCCATTCAAGGGTGAGACGCCACACGCTGTGCGTGCGGCCTGAGAGAGACTGATATCATGACGCATGGCATCACGAGGGACGGCAACGCATGAGCATGACTGATCCAGTAGCGGATATGCTGACTCGCATCCGTAACGCCTGTTCGGCCGGGCACAAGCGCGTGGACATCCCCGCGTCGAAGCTCAAGCACGAGCTGGCGAAGCTGCTGCGCGACAACCACTATATCGCCGACTACAAGATGCTGGAGGAAGGGCAGACGGGGACCATCCGCCTCTACCTCAAGTATCACAACGAATTGCCCGTGATTCGCGAGCTGCAGCGCGTGTCTTCTCCCGGCCTCCGGCGCTACGTCAAGTGCCGCGACCTGCCGCGGGTCAAGAACGGGCTGGGCATGGCCATCGTGTCGACCCCCAAGGGGCTGATGTCCGATCGCCAGGCGCGCACGGCCAATCTCGGCGGCGAGTTGCTCGCCGTGGTCTGGTAGGAGGCGACATGTCACGTATCGGACGAAAGCCGATTACGCTCCCCGCGGGCGTGACGGCGACGATCAAGGGCAGCGAGATCACCGTCAAGGGACCCAAGGGCACCCTGACGCGGATCCTGCCGACCGACATGCAGACCGCGCTCGACAACAACACGTTGACGGTGACGCGGCCGACCGACGAAACCCGCCACAAGTCGCTGCACGGACTGTCGCGGACGCTGGTCGCCAACATGGTGGAAGGCGTGTCGACCGGCTTCAAGAAGACGCTCGAAATCCAGGGCGTTGGCTACAAGGCGGAGTCGAAGCCGTTCGGGATCAACCTCGTCGTCGGCCTGTCGCACCCGGTCGAGATCAAGGCGCCCGACGGGATCAAGCTCGTGGTCGAGACGCCAACGGTCGTGCGGATCGAAGGCATCAACAAGGAACTCGTGGGCCAGGTCGCCGCCGAGATCCGGAATGTGCGGCCGCCGGAGCCTTACAAGGGCAAGGGCATCCGCTACGCCGGTGAAGTCGTGCGTCGCAAGGCCGGCAAGACGGGAGCGAAGTAAATGCGTCCAATTCACGGACCAAAGAAGCGTCAGGAACGTCGCTATCGCCGGCACCTGCGCGTGCGCATGCGCGTCGCCGGCAGCGCCGAGCGCCCACGCCTGGTGGTGTATCGCTCGCTCAAGCACATCTATGCGCAGCTGGTCGACGACCAGCTCGGCAAGGCATTGCTGGGCGTGACCGACACCAGCGAAGGGATCGCCGACGGCGAAGGCGGCAAGGTGGGAAAGGCCAAGGCCGTGGGCCAGCTGCTCGCCGCGCGCGCCAAGGCCGCCGGAATCTCGAAGGTCGTGTTCGATCGCGCCGGCTACCAGTATCACGGCCGTGTGAAAGCCGTTGCCGAAGGTGCCCGCGAGGGCGGATTGGAGTTCTGATGGCAGACGAAACGAATCCGGAAGGCACGGCGGCAACACCGCCCCCCACCGAACTGGCACCGACGGCGACCACTCCAGCGAGTGAAACGCCGGCAGCAGTTCGGCCGCAGGGTGGTTCGCACAGCGGCCAGCAGGGTGGCGACGCGACTGGCGGTGGTCGGATGAGCTCCGGCGGTGGCGTCGGCACGCACGGCGGCCAAGGCGGACGCGGCGGACGTGGTGGCCAGGGTGGTCGCGGCGGTCAGGGCGGCGGCGGTGGTGGTGGTGGCCGCGGTCGTGGTGGTCCCGGCGGCGGGCGCGGCGGCAATCGGCGTGATGGTGGCGGCGAGAACCAGAGCGAGTTCGTCGAGAACGTCGTGTCGATCAATCGCGTGGCCAAGGTCGTCAAGGGCGGCCGTCGCTTCTCGTTCAACGCGCTGGTCGCGGTGGGTGATGGCAAGGGACGCGTCGGGATTGCCAGCGGCAAGGCGAACGAAGTGGCTGAAGCGGTCCGCAAGGCCGTCGATGCCGCCAAGCGCGCCATGGTGGACCTGCCGCGTTCGGGCAGCACCATTCCGCACGAGATCATTGGTGAACACGGCGCAGGCCGCGTGCTGTTGAAGCCGGCAGCGAGCGGTACCGGTGTCATCGCCGGCGGCCCGGTACGCGCGGTGCTCGAGTGCGCCGGCATCACCGACATCCTGACCAAGAGCCTCGGCTCCAACAATCCGCACAACATGGTGCGCGCAACGATGCACGGCCTGCAGCATCTCGTGTCGGCCAAGCAGGTTGCCAAGGAACGCGGGATCGAAGTCGACCAGCTCGGCTACCGCGCTCGCCAGGAGGTTTGAGATGGGACGGAATCCAGTAGTCGGTCGTCAGGGCCCGGCGCATCATGCCGCCGTCATCCCGCTCGAGAGCGAGGCGAAGCGCCTGCATGTCAAGCAGATCCGTTCGGGGATCGGGCATTCGGAGTCGATGAACCGCACCCTCAAGGCGATCGGCCTGCGCCACTATCAGGCAGAAATCGAGATCGACAACAACGCCACCTCGCGTGGCATGCTGTTCAAGGTGCGTCACCTCATTGACGTGACGCCGGTGAAGGGACGCTGATCATGGCTGACGAGAAATCAGAAGTGGAACGCATCACCCTGTCCAACCTGCGCCCGGTGCCGGGATCGCACCGCAACCGGAAGCGCATCGGTCGCGGTCCGGGCTCGGGCACCGGCAAGACGTCGGGCAAGGGTCACAAGGGCAGCAAGGCGCGCTCGGGTGGAGCAACCAACCCCGGGTTCGAAGGCGGCCAGATGCCGATGTATCGCCGCTTGCCGAAGCGCGGCTTCACCAACCCGTTCAAGATCACGTACCTCGCCGTCAATCTCGGCGATCTGGAGCGAGTCAAGGGTGAGGAAGTGTCGGCCGAAAGCCTGGTCGCTGCGGGGATCATCCGCAACGCCTCCGACCCGGTCAAGCTGCTGGGTCACGGCGCCATCGCGCGCGCCGTGGTGATCAAGGGTCTGCGCGCCTCCGCATCCGCCAAGGCCAAGATCGAGGCTGCAGGCGGCCGGGTCGAGGCCTGATGACGGCGCCACGCATGCCCCAGCTTGATCCCGAACTCCGGGACAAGCTCGTCTTCACGGCGCTGGCGATCCTGATCTACCGCGTCGGTGCGCACATCACGGCCCCGATGGTCGACGTGACGGTGCTCGCCGATTTCATCAAGAACAGCGCCGGCACCGGCACAGGCACGCTCTTCTCCCTCTACGATGCGCTCGGCGGCGGCCTCTCGCGCTCGACGATCTTCGCGCTCGGGATCATGCCGTACATCTCGGCGTCGATCGTCTTCCAGCTCGGTGGCGGCGTCATTCCGACCATCGGCAAGATGCAGAAGGACGAAGAGGGCCGGAAGAAGCTGACGCAGTGGACGCGCTACCTCACCGTAGCGATCGCCTTTTCCCAGGCGTACACGTTCACGCTCTTTCTCGAGAGCACCGTGCCTGGCGCCGTCCAGTATCCTGGCTTGATCAGTCGCGTCGTGATGGTCACGACGCTGACCGTCGGCGCCATTTTCGTCATGTGGCTGGGTGAGCAGATCACCGAACGCGGCATCGGCAACGGCATGAGCCTCCTGATCACCGTCTCGATTCTCGAACGCGTCTGGCCGAGCGTGATTCAGGGAATCGGTTATGCGAAGGATGGCGTCGTCTCGGTCACCGGCCTGGCGATCCTGGCGGTGGTGCTGATTGCGATGGTCGCTGCCGTGGTGGCGATGACACTCGCTGCACGGCGCATTCCGATCCAGATCCCGCGCAAGGTGATGGGACGCGGACGCATCCGTGAAGGGCAGAAGACCTTCATCCCGATCCGGCTGATCACTGCCGGCGTGATGCCGATCATCTTCGCCCAGACCGTCATCATCGTGCCTTCGACCGTGGCACAATTCACGGGCAACGAGGCGCTGCTTTCGATGACGTCGTTCCTGACGCCGGGCGGGTTGCCGTACAACCTGCTCTTCGCCTTCCTGATCGTGATCTTCAGCTACTTCTACACCTCGATCGTCTTCAGCTCGGTCGACCTGTCGGAGAACCTGAAGAAGCAGGGCGGCTTCATCCCGGGCGTGAAGCCCGGCGCCGCCACCGCCGACTACATCGATGGCGTGCTCGGCCGGGTAACGCTCCCCGGGTCGCTCTTCCTGGCCGTGGTCGCGATCATCCCGATCAGCGTCGCCAAGAGCGTCGGCATCACCACCTTCGCCTTCGGCGGCACGTCGATCCTGATCGTGGTGGGTGTGCTCCTCGACACCATCGCGCAGATCGAGCAGCATCG
>JBEPVV010000054.1:0-8529 GCA_041690795.1 Gemmatimonadota bacterium
CCGCCTGGGTCATCCGGCAGGAGTCTGGTTTCGAGCCGCATGCCACGTCGCGGACCAACGCGCGAGGGCTGATGCAGGTCGAGCCGGTGACCGGACAGGAACTCGCCCAGACTCTCGGCGTGCCCGACTTCGATCCAGCGTTGCTCTGGGTCGCTCCGGTCAACCTGGTGCTCGGAATCCACCATTTCGCCGCGGCGCTGGCGCGCTATCCCGACGTCGAACGCGCGCTCGCCGCGTATAACGCAGGAACCTCGCGGGTCGATCGCTGGAGCACGTCTCCCCTCGACGGACATGAGCGTACCGCTGCCCATGCGCGCGATCCGCTCGATGATGTGGACCTCTTTGTCGAGCGTATTCCGTACATCGAGACGCGTGACTACGTGCGGGCGATCATCAGGAATCGTGAGGTGTACCGGATGATCTACGGGAAGTAACCCGGCGCCTCTCGCCTATCTGCTATACCTCCCATACCAGCTCAGCATGTACAGCTGGGTGCGCATCCAGTTCGAGGGCTTCGACGCCGTGCCGTGATACTCAGCGGCGAAACGCAGCAACGTGGTCGGCACGCCCCGCAGCTTGAGCGCAGTGTAGAGCTCTTCGCTCTGTGGCATCGGCGTCCGCATGTCGAGATCGCCAGTCATGATCAGCGTCGGCGTGCTGATGTGCCCCGCGTACATGATCGGCGAAAGTTTGAGCCACGGGACCGGATCTTCCCAGAATGGCTTGGCAAAGAGATCGCCGGTGTAGAGTGGCACGTCCGTCACGCCGATCATCGAGATCCAGTCGGTCACCGGGCAGCGCACCGCGGCCGCAGCAAAACGGTCGGTGTGGCCGATCGCCCAGCTCGACAGAATCCCGCCGCCGCTGCACCCGCCGATGTACATCCGAGTCGTGTCGACCGACCCGTGACTGATCGCTTCGTTGACGCCAGCCATCAGGTCATCAAAATCGACACCCGGATACGCCTTGTCGATGGCGTTGCCGAACGCACTGCCATACCCGGTGGAACCACGCGGGTTGACGAAGAGCACCAGGTAGCCAGCGGCGGCAAAGTTCTGGAACGAGGCGTTGAACCCGATGTTGTACATCGCGCGCGGGCCGCCGTGAACTTCGAGAATAAGCGGATACTTCTTCGCCGGATCGAACCCCGGGGGCTTCACGATCCAGCCCTGAACCTTGGCGTCGCCTGATGAGGCGTACTCGATCTCGTCCACGTCGCCCAGCCGCAGTCCCGCCATCACGGCGTCGTTGACGTGAGTGAGCGGCTGGAGGTCCCAGGGCTTTTTCGTCGAAAACCGGACGATCTCGGCCGGCTGCTGTGGCGCGGTGCGCGTCGCGACCGCCGTCCCGCTGCGCACCGATACCGAGCTCAGCGCGACCACGTGCACACCATTCGATGCAGCCTTCACGGCGGGCGTGCGTGCCGTGACCTGCGCAGTCCACGTGTTGATGGAGCCGCGATCCTCGGCGCTGAAGAGCAGCGTCTCGTTGTCAATCCAGCGAACCGCGTCAGGGTTGCGATCGAACCCGGTCGTCAATTTCCGGAGCCCGCCACCGTCGGGATGGATGACGTACAGGTCATCCGTGTGATAGGACCCACTGTGCGCCGCCGCGCCGGCAAAGGCGATCCACTTTCCGTCCGGCGAGACGATCGGCGTGTGCCAGAATCCACTGTCGGCCGTCAGGCGGTGCATGACACCGGAAGTCACGTCGACAGCAAAGATGCTCGACAGATGGTACTGCCGATCGGCATCGGCAGCGTCGTTGCCATCGAGCACCAACGTCTTGCCATCCGGAAGCCAGTCGAGCGCAGCTGGTGCCGGAATGCCCGCGCTGCGCGCGCCGACATTGAAGTTCCCGTGCGTCACCCGTCGGGGTGCGCCGCCTTCGGCACCGACGACAAACACTTGAATCCAGTCGTCGCCGAGGTAGCCGTCGCCGTCTGCGCGGAATGCCAGCCTGGTCACGATCCGCGGAGCCGGGGTCCAGTGTGCGCCGTCTGGCGCGGCGGGCATGCGGATCGACCAGATCGCCGTATCAGCCACCGGCATGGTAAAAGCAACCGAGCGGCTATCGGGCGCCCAGCGAAACGCTTCTGGCGATCGCTCGCCGCGGGTGACCTGCACAGTCGCACCTTCGCCGTCCATGTAGCGAACCCAGAGCTGCGGCGCTCCGCCGGCGTCGGCCAGGTAGGCGATCCGAGTCCCGTCCGGCGACCACTGGGCGCTCCACCCCTTCACCAGCTGGCGCTGGCGCGATCCGTCCGCCTCCATCTCCCAGAGCAATCCCGCCCACGCGTCGTGCACGAGATCGACGTGCGCCCGCGTGAACACGACGTGATTGCCATCGGGCGAAATCTGCGGCGAGGACACGCGCTCGATGTCGGGATAGCGATCGACCGTCAGCAGTGACTGGGCCGGTAACGCAATGACTGACGCCGCGACCAGCGCACCGGCGATCCCGAAAACGCTCCGCAAGATCTGCATCAGGTCAACCCCCGTCGACGTTGCACGTCCAGCAGTACCCGCGCGATGATCATCTCCACTCCGATCAGGTTGCGCCCGCCCTCGGGAAGAATCACATCGGCGTAGCGTTTCGAGGGCTCCACGAATTCGAGGTGCATCGGCCGCACCGTCGTCAGGTACTGGCGAATGACATTCTCCGTCGAGCGTCCGCGCTCGACTACGTCGCGCTCGAGGCGGCGGATGAACCGGATGTCGTCAGCCACATCGACAAAGACCTTGATATCGAACAGCGCCCGCAGGCGGGCGTCGGCAAAGAGCAGGATGCCATCGACGATCACGATGTCGCTGGGTTCCACACGAATCCGCTCGGCGGCGCGGGTATGGAGCGCGAAGTCGTAGGTCGGCTTGTCGACCGGCACGCCTCGCACCAGCCGTTCGAGATCGGCGACGAGCAGTGCGTTGTCGAGCGCATCGGGGTGATCAAAATTGACCTGTTTCCGCTCGTCGAGCGTGAGGTGGGCAAGGTCCTTGTAGTAGGCATCCTGGTCGAGAAGGGCGGCCGGGACATCCATCGCATCCTGGATCGCACGCGCGACCGTCGTCTTGCCTGACCCTGAACCGCCCACCACGCCGATTACCAGCGGTCGTGCCATGAGAACTCTCGGGGAAAAAGCGCGGCGCTACGGCAGCCGGGTGATGTCGACCCGCAATTCGTACCAGCCATCGATCTGCAGATGCTCGACCCGGATTTGATCATTCCCTGTCGCGGCGAAGTGCGCGACGGCAGTATGAGACTCTCCCGGTGTCCAGTCGTCGAGCACCAGCTTGTCGCCGATGTAGACGCGCACCGCATCGTCGGCGATCGTTCGCAACTCATACGCGCCGGGGGCGAGATGCAGCGTCGCCGAGGCCTCGGTCAGCACGCGCGACTGGGGAATCTCGCGGTGCGGTGGTGCGTACCAGCTGAGGTCGAGCCGATTGGTGTCAAGCGCGGCGACCTGGGTCTCGCGCAGCGCCTCGGTAATCGCCGCAGCGTCGGATCTCGGCGCCAGCAGTGAGTCCCAGGCCACGAACTTCACATGCCACGCAATCGACGGCGCGAAGCGCGCCCAGCTGAAGCGTACCGGGGTGCCTGCGGCGAGCCGCTCGCCGAACTCCGTCACCATTGCGCCGCCCCGGAATTCCATCGTCACCGCGAAGTCGCCCTCACGACCCCTCATCGGCGTCACGACGATCGCGTCACCGATCCGGCCGGAATCTGCGGACAGCTTCGCCACGCCGCTGCGCTCGACCACGCGCCACCGCCCCGGCGGACCGAGCACGCGGAGCTTCAGCGGCACCGAGTCATCGCGACCGGCCGGCCAGAGCCGGGGGCTCTTCCAGTCATACGGGCCCCACTCGCCAACAATGATCGTTGCCCGGCCGCGGAACGCCGAAATGGGCATCAGCGCGTTGATTCCCCCCGGCAGCGGCGACACGCGATAGCGACTCGAAATCTCCTGCGGCGTCGCGTCGCCGGTGACCGCCCGGAACGACCACCCTGTCGTGTCGCCCGAGACCTTCGTCAGCGTGTCGACAGCGTGAAACGCGTTGCCGTCGCTTTGCGCGCGAACCGTGTTGTCAACGCGCAGTGCTACGTGTGCGTCACTGAACGTGTTGCCGATGATCGCATAGTCGCGCGATCGGGTATCGCGGTACTTCGGATAGCCCCAGTCGGATGGTTCGACCTTGTTCCACCAGAGATGCACCGCGACCGTGTCGCCGGCAAAGGTGTTGCCGGCGATGCGGTTGTCCTGCCCGTGTTCGATGGCGATCGCTTCGACGTTGTCGTAGAAGTGATTCGCGAGTACCACCGACTGAAACGAATACCCACCCCACAGCCCGTGCCAGTTGTCGGCTACCCGGTTGGCGACGAAGACGTTCCTCGAGAAGGTGGCCTCCATGCCGTTGGTGGGCGCATAGGAGAAGTCGTTGCCGTAGAACAGGTTGTCGTTGGCCCCGCCGACCCCGGTGTCCATCGTCGACTGCCCAGCCCACAGGAAGAGCCCGTCGCCGGAATGCGTCACGGAGTTGAAGGCCACGAGGTTATTGCTGCTCTGCTCGTACATCAGCAGCCCGGCTGAATCCTGTCCGCGATTGTAGAAGCCGTGCGAATAGCCGCGCACGTTCCAGTCGACGCGATTGTGCATGATCGTGTTGTGCGTCGCGCGATACATTCCGATGCCGAGCCCCGAGTTGTACGAGAAGTTGTTGTTCCAGACTCGCACCCGGTTCGAGCGCACCATCAGCAGGCCGTTCATCCCCTGCATCACCGTATTGCCGCGCACCTCGGCGCTGTCGACGTCGGCGAGGTAGATCCCCGCTCCGTACCGCAGCCATTCGTCCTTGTCGTTCTGGTGGTAGTCGAGCCAGTCGATCAGGCTCTCCTTGACGATCCCGCTGAAGAGGCGCGGCTTCCAGTTGTAGGAGACATCGTTGTCGAGCAGGCGCAGCTGCGTCACGTGACGGGCGATGATGCCCACGCGATAGCCACGAGCGTGCAGACCGCGAACGATGATGTTGCGTCCGCTGTCGATGCGGATCGCAGTGCCCGCGAAGCGATCGGGGTGTTCGCGATCGGCGGTGCCGATCAGTTCGACACCGCTGAGATTGACACTGATATCGGAACCGCGGATCGTGATGGCGGCGCTATCTCCCGCCGGCGCGAGATACTGCCCGGGTCGGATCCGGATTGAATGCGTCACTGTCATGCCGGGGGTGTATGGGATGGTGGCCTGCGCCGAGAGGGAGACGGCCAGCATCGCGATTGAGCTCATGGCCAGAACCACTGTTCGGCTGGTGTTGCTGAAGCGACGAAACCAACGGGACATCAGTATTTCCGGTCCTCGTGCGCCAATCGCGCCCGACTCCGCTCGCGCGTTGGCTGGTACCGGCGACAGCAAGATCCGGTCAATCAATCGCCAGCATCCTGACGAATTTTGCAAGTCGCTCGGCCTCGGTAACAGTGAGGTCTGATGGGATGTTGGAGATCGTCACGACCCAATCTGCCCGGATGAGAACCGATGACGCGTAGCCCCTCCCGACATGGTTGGGGCAGAGGTTCCTCGACGATCTGCTGCTGCCCCTCGAGACTCGGTGGTCGGGGTTGTCTTCCCTGCGTTGGCGTCATTTCCCTTCGTCATGCGTGTCTTGATCGAGAAATTTGCCGGATCATCGCGCCAACCGACAAAGAGATCAGCGGCCCGCTGCACCCGGCGACCGTACTCCTTGAGCGACGAGGAATTGAAGTCCTTCGCACGCTTGTTGTTGAACCGCTTGACGACGTCGGCGACGGTGAGGCGGCTCAGGTCGTTACGCTCATCATCACTGAGCACCCCAAAGACATTTCGCACGGCCACGCTAAGCGCTGTGGCCGTGGCGGCAAGCATCATCCCCCGGTCACCAGCATGGGCCCCCATGCCGTTCCTCAGCCAGCGAAGATGTAACGCGTCTCGAATTCCTGCGCCCGCGCCACGGCCATGACCCCCGATGGCACCAGCTGGATTCCCGGGAACAGACCAGCCACCCACTCCCGCTTCACGGTGGCAGCGTCCATTCCCATCTTCGCCGCGGCCGCGCCGCTCGACATCGTCAGCGCCACGTCGCAGACCCCGACCAGAACGCCGCCTTTAAGCAGCTCCACGATCCCGAGGCCCGGGATCGGCAGCCCGGTGATCGTCGCGAATGGATTGCTGGTCGCCGCCGCCTTGCCGTTCTTGATATCGAACGCCTCGCCGACCTTGTACTTGGCCCAGACCGTATCGCGAAGCCCGAGTGCCACTCCCTTGTGGCGGAGGATCACCATCGCAGTGGCTCCTTCACCCGGATAGGTCGCTTCCGTGGTGTTCAGGTAAACGCGGGGCCAGATCGCCGGCATCCCTTCGTTGACTGCCGGCGCGTCGAAGACGACCCGGTGCTTGCCAGTCAGTCTGGCGAACCACGCTTCCAGCGTGGGATCAGTCTTCGCTGACGTGATTGCCGCGCGCGCCGCATCGGGAAGGAGCCCGACCGCTGCCGCGCCCATGGTGGCTGCCGCGACCTGACCGATGAAGCTGCGCCGCGGCGTCGGGAAAGTGAATTCGTCGTGCATGGCATTCTCCAAGGCATGGCGTGTGAATGATTCGGGGGATTCCAAGAGACTGAAAAAGTTACCGTACGTTCCCGATCGCGACAGGGGTCGCGGCGTTAGGCGTACTCCTCGATCGGCGGGCAACTGCACACGAGATTGCGATCACCGAACGCGTTGTCGATCCGCGCCACCGTGGGCCACGCCTTGCGCGCCCGCAAGCGCGGATCAGGAAACGCCGCTCGCTCGCGAGAGTACGGCCGGTCCCACTGATCCGAGATCACCTGCTCCAGCGTGTGCGGTGCGCGCTTCAGCACGTTAGCGTCGCGCGACACCACGCCCGATTCCGCCTCGCGGATCTCCTCGCGAATCGCCAGCAGCGCGTCGACGAAGCGATCGAGCTCCTCCTTCGGCTCCGATTCCGTCGGTTCGACCATCAAGGTCCCCGGCACCGGAAACGACACCGTCGGCGGATGGAAGCCGTAGTCGATCAGCCGCTTCGCGATATCCTCGACGTCGATACCCGCGCTCTGCTTGAACGGGCGCGTGTCGAGAATGCACTCATGCGCCACCAGGCCGTTGGCACCGGCGTAGAGCAGCTTGTAGGCGCCGTCGAGCCGCTTCGCGATGTAATTGGCCGCCAGGATTGCGACCTTTGTCGCGGCGGTCAGTCCTTCGCCGCCCATGAGCTGGATGTATATCCACGAGATCGGCAGAATACTCGGACTGCCCCACGGGCCCGACGACACCGTCCCCGACGACTGCGCGTGCCGCAAGTCGACGACCGGGTGGTTGGGCAGGAACGGCGCGAGATGCGCCGCCACACCGATCGGTCCCATTCCCGGGCCACCACCGCCGTGCGGGATGCAGAACGTCTTGTGCAGGTTGAGGTGGCAGACGTCGGCACCGAGGTCTCCGGGACGGCACAACCCCACCTGCGCATTCATGTTGGCGCCGTCCATGTACACCTGGCCGCCGTGCCCGTGCACAATTTCGCAGATCTCCCGGATCGATCCTTCGAACACGCCATGCGTCGACGGATAGGTGACCATGAGCGCCGCCAGATTCGCCGCGTGCTGCTCCGCCTTGGCGCGCAGATCGGCGACATCGATGTTGCCCTTGTCGTCGGACGCCACCACGACCACGCGCATACCGGCCATCACCGCGCTCGCGGGGTTGGTACCGTGCGCGCTCATCGGAATCAGGCAGACATCACGATGACTGTCACCCGAGGCGCGATGAAAAGCTCGAATGGCGAGCAGTCCCGCATACTCGCCCTGTGACCCTGCGTTGGGCTGCAGCGACACCGCGGCAAAGCCGGTGATCTCGCAGAGATCGGACTCCAGACGCCGGAACATCTCGAGGTAGCCGGCGGTCTGCGACGTCGGCGCGAACGGATGAATGGCGCCGAACTCGGGCCAGCTCACCGGCATCATCTCGGTCGTCGCGTTGAGCTTCATCGTGCACGAGCCGAGCGGAATCATCGCCGCGGTCAGCGACAGGTCCTTCGCCTCGAGGCCGCGCATGTAGCGCAGCATCTCGGTTTCCGAGCGGTGCCGATGAAAGACCGGGTGCATCAGGTAGCCACTGGTGCGGCGCAGCCCAGGGGGAATGGCAACGCCAACGTCCCCGCCCTCATCGTCCGGGAGCGCTGGCGTCGCTCCGTCGAGCGCGAAACACGCCACCACGTCGCGCAGGTCGGCGGCCGTGACCGTTTCGTCCAGCGCGACGACAACATGATCGCCGGTCGAACGAAAATTGATGCGACGCTGCGCGCCGGCGTTCATGATCCGCGCATGCTCCGCGCCGCCGAGCGCCACCGACACCGTGTCGAAGAAATGCTCGTGATCGACATGGTAGCCCAGTCCGCGCAATGCATCGGCCAGCACAACCGCCCGGCGATGGACCCGCTGCGCAATGCGGTGAATTCCCTCCGGCCCGTGGTACACCGCGTACATC
>JBEPVV010000055.1:0-8498 GCA_041690795.1 Gemmatimonadota bacterium
GCAGCGGGTCGACCTGTTCGCGCGCGGCGATTTCCCGCAGCGTGCCGGCGAATGGCAGCGGGTAGAGAAGCTGCCAGATGGTGCCGTCGCGCGGTGCGCCAGCGTTCAACGCGCGGTTGGCGAGCAGCGCGGCGCGCGACGCGAAACCGCGCGCGAGCAGGACCTCGGCCACCCGGGCGGCATCAGGCCCTCGCGCAAGCCCGATGGCGCGGTCCCGCTCGAACTTCGCCTCGGCCGTGAGCCCGAGCGCGTCGAGGCGCTGGGCGCGATTGAAGACATCGTTGAGCGAGTCGGTAGGCAACAGCGGCTGCAGCACCATGGCCGGCCACGCGAGCGTATCCAGGCGTGCGGCCGCCCGCACTGCGTAGTAGTTGTCGGGGCCGCGATCGAGCAGTGTCCGCCAGGCCGCGCGAGCCGCTACAGTATCGCCCGTTGCCAGTTGGGCGCGGCCGATCCAGTAGCGCGACGCATCGACTTCGCCGGTCAGCAGATGCGCGTCGAGTGCCTGCTCCAGCTCGCTGGCTGCCGCGCCAGGCTTGCCGGTTCCCCAGCCGATCACCGCCGCGAGAAAGATGGCGTGCGCGCGCAGAGCGCTGCTCGGATACCGGGTCGCGAGCGCCCGATAGTCTGCGCGCGCGGAGTCGAGGTTGCCGGCGTCAATAGCGAGATCGGCCAGCAAGTGGAGAGCGGTCGACGCCGCGACCGTGTCCCGGGGAAAATTCTTCACCACCTCGCGCAGCGCCGGAATCGCCAGTTCCTGTTCACCGCCTCGCATCAGGGCGCGCGCATGGTAGTAGGCTGCCCTCCCGGCAAAGGCGCGGTCGGTGACGCCGGCGAAGACAGCCGCAGCTTCGGTCCAGCGACTGACGGCACCCAGGGCGCTGCCGTAGATGATGCGGTCCGCATCCGGCAGCATCAGAGCCTTCGACGCCGGTGCGTAGATGTCGATGGCGTCCTGCGGTCGGTTGATCGCCGCCGCCCGACGGGCGATGACGAGGCGGTCGTCGCGGGAAAGCGGCGGTGCCACTCGCGCGACCAGGTCGAGTGCGTCGCGCGCCTCGGCAACGGGCGAGCCGGCCGCCATGACCGTCGCGAGTTCGTGCCCGAGAGCACGCCGTGCGGAGTCAGTGATCACCGCGCGCCAGCGCACCCTGATGGCCGCGACGTGCGCCCCGAGCCGATCGTAACGCACGGCGGCGCCATCGATGTCGTTGGCGCGATCGCGGGCGAGCGCCTCGGTCCACGGAATGCGTGGCAACGCCGCCGGCGACGACACGCGGGCATAGAGCGTCGCGCGGGTTGTCGAGTCGGCCGTGACGCCGGCGGCGCGCAGCGTGACCCAGTCGGCAAGATCGGGAAGTAGGATGGCGGCACGCTGGTACGCCGCCGCGGCGGAATCGAGTTGATCGAGCCGATCGTATGCCCGCGCCAGGAGCAGCAATCGCTGGGCCTGCTCATCGGGCGCGCGCGCGCTGTCCGGTGTCGCCGCTGCCAGCGCGTGTACGAGCGCCTGCGGATTGCGATCCTCCGCCAGGGCGCCCTCGGCCAGCAGGCGGCGCCCAAGTCGGTCGAATCGGGCGTCGAGCCAGGGCTGCCCTTCCAGCAGCCGTCGCACGGTGGGCCACCCTTCCCACGCAGCTGCGGCGCGCGCGGCGAGCATCACTGCCTCGGGGGTGCGTGTCGCGGGCGTCGCGAGGACCGCTGCAAGCAGCTGGCTGGCGCGCCACGGCTGGCCCGCGCTCAGTGCAGAATCAGCCGAGAGCAGCGGGGATTGCGCGCGGAGCGGCGGGGCGCAGAGTGCGAGCAGGAGAGCGACGACCCGGCGCATCGATCGGCTACGAGGAGAGTGGTTGGGCGTTCTCTGGGTGGAACTCGCCTTCCCAGCGCGCCATCACCACCGACGCGAGGCAGTTGCCAAGGAGGTTGATCGAAGTGCGTGCCATGTCCATCAACGCGTCGACGCCAAGAATCACCGCGACGCCCTCAAGCGGAAGTCCGAACGACGCCAGTGTGCCCGAGAGGATCACCAGGGACGCGCGCGGCACCGCGGCGACTCCCTTTGACGTGAGCATCAGCGTCAGCATCATCAGCAGCTGGGTGCCGAGCGGCATGGCGATCCCTGCGGCCTGGGCCACGAAGACCGATGCGACAGCGAGGTAGAGGGTCGAGCCGTCAAGATTGAACGAATAGCCGGCCGGCAGGACGAACGCGACGATTCGCTTGGGTACGCCCATCTTTTCGACGTTCTCCATCGCCAGCGGAAGTGCTGCCTCCGATGAGGCGGTCGAAAAGGCAATCAGGTACGGTTCCTTCACGTACTTCCAGAAAAGACGAATCGGCACCCGTGCGATCAGCGCCACCGGCACGAGCGCGACGAGGACGAAGACGACCAGCGCACCGTAGAGCGTCAGCACCAGCGCCCCGAGATTGCGCAGCACGCCAATGCCACTGTGTCCGACCGTGACCGCAACGGCGGCACCAATGCCGATCGGCGCCATCTTCATCACGATCTCGGTGAACTTGAACATCACGTCGGACAGGGACTCGCAGAAGCCGAGCATGACCTCCTTGTTCCGCCCCTTCACCCGGCTCAGCGCCGCGCCGAAGATCACGGCGAAGACCACGATCTGCAGCACTTCGTTTCGTGACGCCGAGTCGAAGAACGATGTCGGCACCGAGTGCGTGAGCACGCTCGCGAACGTCGTCTTCGTCGTCGCGAGCAACTTGCCCGTGTCGGCGGACGCGGCTAGGACGACGCCCACGCCCGGCTTGACGAGATTCACGGCAGCCAGCCCGACGATGAGCGCGACGGTCGTGACCACTTCGAAGTAAAGGATACTGCGGAAGGCGAGCCGGCCGACGCGCTTGAGGTCATCGCCGTGGCCGGCGATTCCTACCACCAGTGAGCCGAAGATCAGCGGCACGACGATGGCCTTGATCAGCGAGATGAAGATGGTGGAGAACGGCCCGAGGATCGTCGCCATGTCGGTCGAAGGCCAGAACTCGTGGTTCAGCCATCCGATCAGCACGCCCGCGATCATCGCGACGATGATCCAGGTAGTCAGTGATATCCTGCGCACGGCGTGGCTCCCGAGCTGAAAGGTGACGGGGTCAGTCGGCGGGTTGGTCGCGCGCCGTCGCGCTCAGTTGCTGGGCGAACCGGCCTTCTGCCTGATGCGATCGAGGAGCGAAGTCCAGCTCTCCGAGAACTTCTTGACACCGTCGGTCTCGAGAAACGCCGTGCGCTCTGCCAGCGGCGCGATGCCCGACTTGTCGTAGCTGTCGAGCATCGCACGCGCCGCTTTTTCCGACGCCGGCGTGATCGCGACGGCAGGAACGCCGTGGTCGGCGTAGGCGCGGAACGTGTCGGGCGGGATGGTGTTGACCGTGTCCGGTGCGACCAGCGCGTCGACGTAAAAGGTGTCGGGCAGCGACGGGTCCTTGGTGCTCGTCGACGCCCAGAGTGGGCGCTGTGCTCTTGCTCCCTTGCTCGCGAGCGCCTGCCAGCGCGGGGTCAGCAGCGAGTTGCCGAAGACCTCGTACGCCGCGCGCGCGTTGGCGATCGCCATCTGATGCAGGAACGGCTTGCCGGCGTCACCGGCCTTGGTGATGGCCGGATCGGTCTGTCCGTCGACCCGGCTGACGAAAAAGCTCGCCACCGAGTGAAGCCGGTCGATTGGCTGACTGGCGCGGACCCGCCGCTCGAGGCCTTCGCGGAAGGCTTCGATTACCTGCTGGTAGCGATCGATACTGAAGAGCAGCGTGATGTTGATGTTGATGCCGGCAGCGAGGCAATGCGAGATTGCCGGCAGCCCCGCTTCGGTGCCGGGAATCTTCACCATCACATTTGGTCGGTCGAGCAGCCGCCAGAGGCGTTCCGCCGCATCGATGGTGCCCCGCGTGTCGTTGGCCAGTGTGGGGGATACCTCGATGGACACCGTTCCGTCGCCATGGCCGCTGGCATCGTAGACGGGCCGAAAGAGGTCGGCGGCTGCCTTGACGTCCTTGATCATCAGCGCTTCGACGATCGATTCCACGCTCTCGCCGGCCTTGGTGAGCGTGTGAATGTCCTGGTCGTAGTCACCGCTTCCGGCAACCGCCTTCTCGAAGATGGTCGGGTTCGACGTCATGCCGCGGAGCCCTTCGTCCTTGATCAGTCGTTCCAGTTCGCCGGAGCGAATCAGGTCGCGGGTGATGAAGTCGTACCAGACGCTCTGGCCGAGCTGCGCCAGCTGAACGATGCGGTGAGTCATGGTGAAGCTCCGGTCAGACGAGTGCGCGAACGGCATCGACGACATGCTGCGTCGTGAAGCCGAATTCTTCGAACAGTTTCTCGGCGGGCGCCGATGCCCCGAAGTGATCGATCCCGATCGCGGTGCCGCGCGAGCCGACCCAGCGGCACCAGCCGAACGTCGATGCGGCTTCGATCGACACGCGGGCCGTGATAGCCGCAGGGAGTACACGTTCACGCCACGACGCTTCCTGCGCAGCAAAGAGTTCCCACGACGGCATTGAGACGACACGCGTGGGGATGCCCGCCGCGTCGAGCTGGGCGGCCGCCGGCATCGCGACCTGCACTTCGCTGCCAGTCGCGATGATGATCGCGCGCGGCGGCGTCGAGGGTTCATGCAGGATGTACGCGCCGCGCGCGGTCTCGGCCACGGCGTCGGCTGTGCGCGGCTGTGCGGCGAGCTTCTGGCGAGTGAGGATCAGGGTGGTCGGCCCGTGACGGCGGTTGATCGCCACCCGCCACGACTCCACGGTTTCGGCCGAATCGGCCGGGCGAAGCGTGACCATCCCCGGAATGGCGCGCAGCATCGCCAGTTGCTCGACCGGCTGGTGCGTCGGTCCGTCTTCGCCGAGACCAATGGAATCGTGCGTGAAGATCAGCGTGCAGGGGAGCTGCATCAACGACGCGAGGCGAACCGCTGGCTTGCAGTAGTCGAGGAAGATGAGAAAGGTGGCACCGTATGGCCGGAAGCCGCCGTGTGCCGCGATGCCGTTCATCTCCGCGACCATGCCGTGTTCGCGCACCCCCCAGTGCATTCGTGGACCGGTCGTGTGGGTGTCGAAGATCTCGCCGACCTTGATGTTGGTCCCGTTGCTGCCGCCGAGATCGGCCGAGCCGCCCATCAGCGCCGGGACAGCCTGCGCGATCGCCGCGAGTGCCTTCTGTGAAGCCTGGCGCGACGCCAGCGATTCGCCGGAGAGATCGGGAAGTGTGGCGTCCCATCCGGCGGGGAGTTCGCCGGCGATGCGCGCGCGGAACTCTGCGGCGTCGGGGCGAACAGCGAGGCGCGCCTCCCAGTCCGCAACCAATTGCATGCCGCGCTCGACGATCGGCGCCATCTCCACGTACGCCTCCGGGGCAACGTGGAACGGATCCGTTGGCCAGTGAAGAATCGCCTTGGTGCGCGCGACCTCTTCCTTGCCCAGCGGTGCGCCATGCGCCTCGGGTGTGTCTTCCTTGGTGGGTGCCGGATTGCCGATGATGGTGCGGAGGCGAATCAGCGTCGGGCGTTCGGATTGCGATGCGGCGTCGGCCAGCGCCGCGTCAATCCCCGCGAGATCGTTGCCGTCGTTGACGTGCAGCACGCGCCAGCCGTAGGCCTCGAACCGCTGCTCGACATTGTCGGTGAGTGTGATCTCGGTGTGACCGTCGATGGTGATATGGTTGTCGTCGTAGATCACCGTCAGCTTGCCCAGTTGCAGATGGCCGGCGAGCGACGCCGCTTCGTGGCCGACTCCTTCCATCATGTCGCCATCGGAAGCGAACACCCAGGTGCGATGATCCACCACATCGGTGCCGAACTGCGAGGCGAGGAGGCGCTCGGCGATGGCCATGCCGACGGCGTTGCCGAGACCCTGACCCAGTGGGCCGGTCGTCGTTTCAACGCCAACGGTGTGGCCGCGCTCCGGATGCCCCGGTGTCTTCGCTCCCCACTGGCGAAAATTCCGGATGTCGTCGAGCGAGAGATCGTATCCCGACAGGTGCAACAACGAATAGAGCAGCAGCGAGGCGTGACCGCACGAGAGCACGAAGCGGTCGCGGTCGGGCCAGGCCGGATGGTGCGGGCAGTGCTTGAGGTGACGCCGCCAGAGCAGGTAGCCAACGGGTGCCAGGGCCATCGGCGTGCCGGGATGCCCTGACTGCGCCGCTTCGACGGCATCCATGGCGAGAACGCGGATCGAGTTGATCACCTGCCAGGCCGCGGCGGAGTCGATCGGTGGATTGGTGGAGGCGGTGGAGGTCGTCACGGGACTCTGGCGGTTCAGGGCTTCGGGCAGCGCGCTTCGGGAATGCGCAAGATAACGGGCCAATCGGGGTTTTCAGCTCTCGAGTCTGCTGCCATGATAGACGCGAACGCGGCCCGAAACGGTGTTGAGCAGCAGGGTCGCCGCCGGGTCGCCGTAGGCACGCATCACATCGACCATCATCGGTTCCTCTCCCCCCCATGGGAACGCGAACACCAGGTCGAATTCATCGAGCGCGTGTCCCAGCGCGAGGTATCCCGAGGCCCCATCGCCGATGGTACCGGTTCGACCGTCGCCGTCGGGTGGGTGCCACGCATATCCAGTCGGAAGGAACGAGCCGGTCACGAAGCGGGCGTTGGAGTTGTACTTCGCCGCCAGCGCGCGAGCCATGGTGACGAGCCGGTCGTCGAGCTCGATCCCCGACGCTTCGAAGCCGAGGAGGTCGGCCATGATGGCAATGACACCGTTTGCCGAGCCCCATTCGAGGAAGCGCCGGCCTGGTCGGCGTTCGGCGAGCAGCGCCTGAAGTACGGCGTCGTAGTCGGCGGGCACGAACGGATGAAATTCATGTTGCCGCACGTCGGTGCAGAATCGATTCCAGATTTCCCACCCCTCGTCGAACAGCTCGGCGAGGCGCGCCCTGAGGGCGTCGTCGATCAGGCGTCGTCCTGGTCGTCGTCCCCGGGTTCTTCGCTGTCGCTGTCCGCCGTCTCCTCGCCGCCCTCGCTGGCGGCCAGGCTCTTCAGGCGCTTCTTCTCGGCCTTTTCGGCTCGCTTCTCCTGCTTCTTGATATCTTTCTGCCGCTTTTCGAATCCGAAGTTCGGCTTTCGCGCCACGAGAGCAGCTCCAGTGCAGGTGGGCGCGGTGCGCCCGTGATCCAGCGACGTTGATGATGGTCCTGCGACGGAAGGTAGTGGAGTCGCCGCCGCGACAGGTTTCCCCTGTTCGCTCGATCTCGCGTGAGGGACAGCAACCATGGAATTGCCCGACAGCCTGGTACTCGAGCGGTACAAGCTGGCGCTGGAGCGGCAGAATTATTTCACTGCCGTAGCCCGCGATGCATTCAGTGGTTTCGGCAAGCTCGCGACCGTCGTGGCACTTGGCGCCGTGGCGCTGGTCGCCGCCCGGGATTCGTTCGGTCTCGACAGCGCGATGATGCCGGACCTGCTCGATCTCCTCGCCTGTACGGTCACCTTGGTCGCCGTCGTTTCCGCAGTCCAGGTGATGGTGGCGATGGTGCGCCGGCGCTTCTACCGACGGCTCGAAGTCGAGATCGATGCCTCGATCCCACAGCATCGTGCGTCGTCCTGGCTGGCAGAAGCCATCTATCTCACCGTTCTTGCCGTGACGGTGTTCGCCACGTGGGAGATCGCCGGTGCGTTTGCGCAGGAGATCGTCCGCACGCCGGCCGCGGTTACCACGCCCGCCCGGCAGCCTGGGTGAGCATGCATCCGGTCGTTCCGGTCACACTCGAGGGTCACGGTGTGCGGCTCGAACCGATGGGCGCGCACCACGCCGCCGCGCTCGCATCGGCCGCCGCTGATGGCAAGCTCTGGCAACTCTGGTATACCTCGGTGCCGGAACCGGAGCGGGTCGCTGCCTACATCGAGACGGCACTGGATGGCCAGCGTGCCGGCCACATGCTCCCGTGGGTAATTCGTGAATTGGGCAGTGGCACGGTCGTGGGTACCACCCGGTATCACGACATCATCGCCAGCGCGTCACGCGTCGAAATCGGGTGGACCTGGTACGGTGCGTCGTGGCAACGCACGCATGTCAACACCGCCTGCAAGCTGATGCTTTTCGGTCACGCCTTCGACGCGCTGGAGTGCGGCGTGGTCGGGCTGCGGACCGACAACTTCAACTTCGCTTCGCAACGCGCGATCGAGGCGCTTGGGGCCAAACGCGACGGGGTGATCCGGCACCATCACGCGCGACGCGACGGGACCGTGCGCGATTCGGTGATGTTCAGTGTGCTCGCCACCGAGTGGCGCGATGTGCGCCGCCACCTCGAGGCACGCCTGGCGCGTCATCGCGAGCAGGCGTAGCGCATTCAGCTGTGCTGGCCGATCTCCGACAGCAGTGAGCGAAACCAGTCCGCCTGCAGGTCGAACGGCTTGCCGCCCTTGATCCGCGGCAGTTCGATCGCCCGCAACACATCCGCCGCCTCTTCGTCTTCTCCGATCACGCCGGTGATTCCGTCGAGCGCACACGCGACCGCGAGTTCGGTACAGCGGCGGATG
>JBEPVV010000056.1:0-8437 GCA_041690795.1 Gemmatimonadota bacterium
GGCGAGCGCTGGGCGGGCGCGCAGCAGTGCGTAGCCGCCGGCCGCCGGCACCATGAAGACCAGAAACGCCATCAGAACGTATCGCCACGATGCAAGCACTGCCGCTGGCGAATCGCGCGAGATGAATCGCCAGATCCCGCGCCATGTCTGCGGGTCATCGCGATAGAGCGCGTTGTGTCCGGCGGCCACCAGCCGCTCGAGGCGTAGCTGTACGATCGCGTCGGCACGATAGGTTCGCGCCCGTGCCAGGTCGGCGGCTACCTCGCGATAGCGCGCGGCGAAATCGGGGAGTTCGCTCGCACTGAGTGCATCGAGTCCACCGACGGTGATTCGCGCTGCGATGCGACCGAATTCGTCCCAGCGCGCGCGCTGGTGCAGCACGAGCCGCTGCGCCACGGCGTTCGACGAGGCACCGCTCGCGACGCGGCCGCCAAAACGCCCGCTTCGCCGCACCGTCTCCGCGTCGTGGAGGACTCGTAGCCGATCTTCCGCTGCTCCGGCAATGCTGACAAGAGGGATGGCGAATCGCTCCGCGAGCTGTTGCGCGAGGCGCGTCCGCGCCGGAGCGGGGAGGTCGGCTGCCCGCGTCAGAAATCCGTGCAGCAGCCGGAATTCTTCGTCACCCAGTTCGGGCGTGCCGCCCTCGAGCGCTGCCTCCGCGGCAGGCGCAGGAAGCGGCGACTCCGCCGGCATTGCGATCGGCTGGTCGCGCACCACGACCGTGCCCGCGACGAAATCGCCGAGCCGTTTCGCACGCCGCCCTGCCGCAATCATGATGATCCCGATGCCGCCGGCGAAATCGATGGGCAACAACAGATTTCGCGCCGCGGCATCGCCGAAGGAAATCCCATGTCCGTTTTCGCGGATGACACGGATGCCGAGCCGGCGCTTGCCGGGGGTCTGACCATCGCGCAGTCCTTCGAAGGCGGAGAAGTATCCCCAGATGACGGCGTACACCACCAGCACCCGCATTGCCGACGGCCAGGTCGACCTGCCGTGCCAGAATACCGTGCTCAACTCGGCCACCACGACCATCGCCGCCACGATGGCCCAGTCGATCAGCGCGGCCAGCATCCGGCTTCCCACGCCGGCAAGCTCGTAGTCGAGCAGCACCTGCTCCGGTGTCTCGAGTTCGAGGTGCTGCCGATAGTCGAACGGTGCCTGCGGTGTCATCGTGCCGGGTCCGGGGGTGCAGGGAGCGGGCTTCGACGGTAATGTACGGTCTCGCAGCAACGCACCCCAGCCGCTCAGAGGAGAGTTGCATGACTGCTCCCGTTCTCCGGCCCCTCCAGACCGGTGAAGTGCTCGACGTCTCCTTCGGCCTCTATCGTGCCCGGTTCCCCGCGCTGGTCGTGATCACCGCGGCCTGCCACGCGATCCCGATCGCGCTCAGCACCTGGATGATGGCCACTGGCGGCCCGTTCGCGCACTGGCGTCTCTCGATGGCGCAACTTCTCATCTCGCTGATCCTCAATGCCATCGGTGTCGCGGCGACGACGTTCGTCGTGGCCGGAGCTTACCTCGGCGACGACGTCGCGCCGATGCTGGCGCTTCGGTCGGCGTCACCCTTTATCGCACGCCTCGCCGTGCTCTCGGTCCTCAACGCGGTGGCGCTCTCGCTGGGACTGCTCTTTCTGATCATCCCCGGCCTGATCCTGCTCTCCGGCCTGGTGCTCTCAACGCCGACGCTTGTGCTGGAGAATCTCTCCTCGCCGATCGCCGCCATGGATCGATCGTGGGAACTGAGCCGCGGTTTGCGGATGAAGATCCTCGTTGCCTGCTTCGTCGCCGTCCTGCTCTTCATGGTTCCGCTGCTGGTCGTCAACCTCGTCGTCTCCATCGGCTCGTTCTTCGGCACGTCATCGCCATGGATTGCCCGGCTCATCACCAGCGTGCTCGGCGTGTTCGTCAGTCCCTTCTCCTATATCGTTGTGATCGTTCTCTACTACGACGCTCGCGTCCGCAAGGAAGGGCTCGACGTCGATCTCCTCGCCGCAGCCACTCGACCGGCGTGAGTCCGGTGCAACAGGGCGATTCACTTCGGGTGGTGCTGCATCGCGTCTTTGCCGCGCCCAAGTACCGCTGGACCGTCGCTCCCGATCCGCTCGCGCGCGTCCGTCGCTGGATTGATGGCTTCTCCCGCTGGATCAACGCCTTGCGTGACCAGCACCCGGCCATCTTCCATCTCGTCGCCAACATCCTCTTCCTGGTTCTCGTGTTCCTGCTCGTCCACTGGGCGTGGCGCATCTTCCGCCGCGTCCGCAATCGCGTTCCGGAGTTGCTGCCGTCAGGTGGCGCACACATCGCCCTGCGCGATCAGGCGTGGTATCGGCGTGAGGCCGACCGCCTCGCGGCCAGCGGGTATTTCGCCGAAGCGATCCAGGCTGATTTTCTGGGGCTGATTCTCCGCCTCGACGCGCTGGGCGTCGTCCGGTTTCATCCCGGCAAGACCCCCGCAGAGTACGTCAACGAGTCGCGGCTCTCGCTGGGAGCGCGACACGAACTGGGCGACCTGGTGACCAGGCTGTACGCCTACGCGTTCGCGCGCGTCCGTTGCGGTGCCGACGAGTTCGCCGACTGGCGTCAACGCGCCACCACCGAGCGCTATGCGTCCGCGCACTGAAGCGGCGATCGCGCTCGGCAGCGTCACGATCATCGCGCTGCTGGCCGCGCTGCTTGGCCATTCGCGCGCGACCGGCGTCGACACCGATCAGCGCGCGTCGACCTTTCGCGCCGGACCGGACGGCGCCAGCGCACTGCTCGAGGCATCGCGCCTCGCCGGGCGCGATGTGCGCCGCTTTCGGGAACGGACCATTCGGCTGAGATATCTGCCCCCCGCTGGCAACCGGCTCCTCGTCGAGCTCGATCCGACCGTCGGATATTCGGCACCGGAAACGGAAGAGTTGCTCGCCTTTGCGCGGGACAACGATCTTCTCCTCGCCGGCGAACGGGCTGACAAGCTCATGCGCTGCTTCGGCTACCGCGTCCGGCCGATGTTCTTCGATTCGGCCCTGATAGCGCAACCAGGGCTGCGGAGCGTGTGGGTCCATGCCACGCTGCGCGCCACCCGCGAGGGGCGCGTGGTCGATTCAAGCCGGATTGTCGACGCCGCGCGCACCAGCTGCAGCGTGCCACCATTTCGCTCGATCAGCATCGTGCTCTCCTCCACGGAGGGAGCTGTCGCCGTACGGCTCGAGCGCGCCGACAACGGCCACGCGGTCCTCCTGGTTTCCGATCCGGTCGTCTTTCGCAATCGCACCCTCCGCGATTCACTCGCCGGTCCCGCGGCGCTCGCCCTGCTGCTTCACGACGAGTCGAGTGCGACCCCCGGACAGCGGTACGCATCGATCGTCTTCGAGGAGTATCACCACGGCTATGGCGCGTCTGGATCGCTCGCTGCCGCAACGATCGCCTGGAGTGTCGCTTCGCCGTGGGGCTGGATGATCTGGCAACTCGCCGTGGTCGGCCTGCTCGCGCTCCTCTGCGGTGCCGTCCGGTTTGGTGCGCCGCGACCGCTCGTGGCCCGCCGGCGGCGGTCGTCGCTCGAGCACGTGCGGGCGCTGGCCACGGCACTGTCGGCGAGTCACGGTCACGACGAGGCCATTGCCGCGATTATCCGCGGCCTTCGGCGTCGCCTCGCCCCGCCAGCGCTCCGCACCCGCGGCGATTGGCAGCGCTGGCTGTCCGATGCGCGCGAACATCCGCAGTCTCTCGCGACCGCACACGCGTTCACCGATCTCGTTTCGCTCACCCAGCCAGGACAGCCGTCGTCGAGCGTGCTGACCGCGGCCAGCACCGTGGAGGATCTCTGGCAGACTCTTCGCCCCTGACCACCGACAACGTTCGCGCGCACGCCGATGCCGCAACACGCGTCATGCACGCCGTCACCAGCGTGGTCCTCGGGCAGCACGCCGTCGTCCGCGAATCGCTGCTGGCGCTGATCGCCCGCGGCCACGTACTCCTCGAAGGCCCGCCCGGTACCGCCAAGACACTGCTGGTCCGGTCGCTCAACCAGGCGCTGGGACTCACCTTCCGCCGGATCCAGTTCACCCCTGACCTGATGCCCTCCGACATCACCGGGGTGAGCATGCTCGCGCCTGCGGGCGACTTCTTCTTCCGACCCGGCCCGCTCTTCGCCGACCTCGTCCTCGCCGACGAGATCAACCGCGCGCCGGCCAAGACCCAGGCCGCCTTGCTGGAGGCGATGGAAGAGCGCAGCGTGACGGTCGACGGCACGGGCCATCCGATGACTCCATCGTTCACCGTCTTCGCCACCCAGAATCCGATCGAATTCGAAGGGACGTATCCGCTTCCCGAAGCCGAGCTCGATCGCTTCCTGATCAAGTGCACGCTCGATTATCCCGACATTGATACCGAGATGGCCCTGCTTGCACGGGTGCTGCACGGCTTCGAGTCCAGCGAAGCAGCCACATTCGGCATTCAGCCGGTGCTCGATGTCGATGGTCTCGCGCGCCTGCGCGCGGCGGCAAGGCAGGTGCGCGTCGAGCCCTCGCTGACCGCGTATATCGCGGCGCTCGTGCGCGCCACCCGCGGTGCACCGGCGCTCACCCTCGGGGCGTCTCCACGGGCAAGCGTGTCCTTGCTCAAGATCGCCCAGGCCGCCGCACTCACCGAGGGCCGCGACTTCGTCATTCCCGACGACATCAAGGCGTTCGCGCGGCCCGTACTCCGGCATCGGGTGATGGTGGCGCCGGAGCTCGAAGTCGAGGGAGTCTCCGCCGACGACGCGCTGGCGACGCTGATCGAGCGGATCGAGGCGCCGCGCGCGTGATTGTTCCGTCGGCTACATGGTTCCGGGTCGCCGCGGTACTCGCAGTCCTGGCCCCGCTGACCCTCGTCTGGAACGATGCCGCATCGGTGCTGCTCATCGTCGATGCACTCTGGCTCCTGGCCTTCGTGGTCGACGCGATCACCATCGGCGGGGTCGACCTCGCGACCTTTCCCGTCGAGCGCGATCCCCCGGCGGCGTTCTCCGTTGGCCGCGCACTCCCGGTCGCCTACCACTGGACTAACCCGTTTGCGTTTGCGGTGCGTGTGCGCGTGCGTGAAGAACTTCCGTCGCTGATCACGGTGGCGAAAGGCGACCGCACCCTCCGACTCGCACCCGGTGTGGTAACGCGCGAGGTGATTGAGGTCGTCCCGCGCCGTCGCGGCAAGGCCACGGGCGGCCGGATCTCGCTCCGCCTGCTCGGTCGATGGCATCTGGCATGGCGACAGGGGAGCCGCCTGATTCCATGGGACGTCACCGTTTATCCCGCGCTCGGCAACACCGCGCTGCGGGCACTCCCCACTCAGCTGCAGCGTCGGCGCCAGGCAGGACTGCGCAACCTCCGCCGCCTCGGCGAGGGCCGCCTCTTCGAAAGTCTGCGCGAGTGGATTCCTGGCGAAGAGACTCGATCGATCGACTGGAAGGCCACGGCGCGGCGCGGAAAGCTGATGGCGCGACAGTATGAGGACGAACGCCGTCAGCAGGTGATGATGGTCATCGACGCGGGGCGAATGCTCACCTCGGGTAGCGAAGGCCGCTCACGCCTGGATGCGGCGATCGATGCAGCGCTCGAACTCGCCTGCAGTGCGGCGCAGCACGACGACAACGTCGGCCTCCTCGTCTTCGCCGACCAGGTCCTCCATTACGTCGCGCCCTCGCACGGTCGCCGCGCCATCCGCCAGATCCTCGATATCCTCGCCGGCGTCGACGGACGCCTCGTCGAGCCCGATTATCCGGCCGCCTTCGCGTACCTCGCGGCCCGAAGCCGCAAGCGAGCATTGACCGTTCTCTTCACCGACATCATCGATCGCACGGCAAGCGATGCGTTGGTGGGCATGCTCGGCACGCTGCGTCCGCGTCATCTGCCGCTTGCCGTCACGTTGCGCGATCCTGCCTTGGAGCGACTCGCCACCATCCGACCGGTTGATACCGACGCGGCCTATCAGCGCGCTGCCGCTGAAGAACTGCTGGGCGCGCGCGAAGCGGCGCTGATCGATCTGCGGGGTCGCGGCGTGCTCGTGCTCGATGTACTGCCCGACAACGCCGCCCGCGAAGTGGTGGCGCAGTACCAGCGCCTGAAACAGCGCGCGCTGGTCTAGGACGCCAGCGCGGGTACGGCTCGCAGTTCGGTGCCGATCACAAGGGGCCGGTCGGCCGGTGCGACGGCACGACGCTGGGCCACGCGCACGACATCCTCCGGCAGTTGCCAGAGTCGCTTCCCGCCACGAAACGCATCGGCATTGTTGCCGATCACCGTCCGCGGCGCCAACCGGTCCAGCACAGTGCGCATGCGCCGCGCGTTCCCGCCGCCGAGCAACACAGAGTCGGCCTGCATCGCCACGCGCAGCCGGGCAACGACATCGATGACGCGAGCGCGCCAGCGGCGGCCTCCCAGCCGATTCCTTCCCGCCTCTCCGACGTATTCCTCGAACGTTCGTCCCTTGCGATACGGCAGGTGTGCCAGCTCCAGTGGCTGCAGGTGGCCGTCGATCACCAGGGCCGAACCCAGCCCGGTGCCGAGACCGAGAAACAGCATCCGTCCGCCGCGATAGCCACCAAGCGCCTGCATGGCGGCATCATTGAGCAGGTGGATCGGACGCCCGAACGCGGCCTCGAAGTCGTAACTGACCCAGCCCTTTCCCAGGTTGGCCGGTTCCGCAAATGGACGCCCCGACTCGACCGGCCCGGGATATCCAATCGACACCACGTCATACTCCCACTCGCGGCTCGCCGCCTTCACCGCGGCGATCATCGCATCGGGCGTGAACGCCGGTCCGCTCACGATGCGAACGACTCCTCGGTGGCCGGTGACCTGCAACTTGACGTGACTCCCTCCCACATCCAGCACGAGCACCCGTGGACGCAGCATCGCAAACATCATCCCGCTCCTTGTCTCGTGACCGACACCGAAAAATCCTGCTCTTCCCACCGCGCCGCGTCGACCCAGTACATCGTGAACTGGATCGTCGCACCCAGGCGGCAATCCGCCGTCGCCACGTCAGCCCAGTGCGGCCCGAGACCCGACGCCTCGGTGAGGGTGTCGTGAACGGTCACCCAGCCGTCGCTGCTCCAGCGGATCTGCGCGGCCTGCATTGTGGTAATCCGCAGGATCATCCCGGCCGGGACCTGCCTGATCCGGTGGTTGAAGCTCCAGATCAGCCGTGGTGAGGAGACGTTCTCGACCAGATATCGCTGCACGGTCTGCGGCGGCAGGTCGAACACGCGACCATCGCGCAGCGAGCGCAGCAGCTTGACGTATTCGGCGTGCGCCCACACCAGCGGCATGGCGGACCCCGCGGGGCGACCGAAGAAGAGCTCTCGGTCAGCGATATCGGGCGCGTCCCAGATCTGCTCCGGCAGCAAGCCGCCATCATTGGCGAAGGCCGCGACCGTCGCCAGCAGGCGGGTTGCTGCGCCCCGATCGCCGGCGGCCAGTTCGTAGTGCGCCCGCTCGCCGGTGAGCAGCGGCCACGCGCGCCCGATTCCGATGCCGTCGAATGGCGCTCCGTCGGCGTGTTCACCGTATCCGTCGCCGTTGTAGCGGTGCCAGCATGGACCGTGCGGTGTGTCGACCCGAAGCAGACGGTCGATGAGCCGCACCGTGTTGGTGATGCGAGGATCGTCTGCGCGCCGCAGCCCGAAGCGCACCAGCGCGAGGGCATCCGGCGAGATGACCGATGCCGCCGCGTTCATCGCTTCGCTTTCGGGAACGTTCTTCACCGCGATCGACGCCTGAAACCGCGAGGCACCATCGACGGGGTCAATTGGCGCCACGCGCACGTAATAGCCGTCCACGTCGAAACGGGTCGCGCGATCTGTCCCGGTCGCGTACATCCACTGATCGATGCAGCTCGTCCACGTGTCCGCCGTCTCCCGCAAGTACGACGCGGCGCCTGGTTCGTGCCGATCGGCCATCTCGGCTGCAACCAGGAGTGCCGCGATCTCGGCGCCGACCGTAAACGGCGAATAGCCGGCGTCTTCCTCCCAGCGATCCTGCGGGCTCACCGGTCCGTTCGACACGATGAACGCCGCGGCCTGTCGCACCATCGGCCAGAAACGATTGCAATCATCGTCTTCGAGCGCGCCCTCGCGCTGCGCGAGGTCCACCAGCAGAATCGGCAGCGCCGTTTCGTCCATCTGGATTCCGGTCCAGTAAGGCGTGCCATCGAGCCACATGTTCTGGCCCCAGCGACCATCGGCCTCCTGGGTCGCGGCCAGGTACCCGAGCACCCGGCGCGCGTCGTCAAGGGCACCGGCAGCCAGCAACCCGCCGGCAGACTCGACCGCGTCGCGCGGCCACACGAGATGATATCCACCGAGATCGTCGTCGCCCTTGCTGAATCCCCACGGGATCGACAGCGATGCGATCATCCCACCGGGAAAGTTGACCGCCTCGTGCGTGCGCAACACCGCGGTGCTGGAGCGGTT
>JBEPVV010000057.1:0-8437 GCA_041690795.1 Gemmatimonadota bacterium
GTGGTGGCCGAAGCGGCGGCGGCGGGGGCGGCGGGGCGAAGCGCAGCGGCCGCAACACTGCGCCAGCTATGCCGACCGACAACGGCGCGGAGCAGCCGGCGGGCGGCCGCCCGCCGGCCCGTCCGGCCGATCAACACCTGGCGATGCTGATCGCCGATGCCAACCTGACGGTTCGGTTCGCGATCGCGACCAACGACTCGACGATTTCATTCGCGTTACCGGGCGGCCAGCCCAATGCCTGGAAGACCGACGGCCGCAAGCGCCAGGCGGCGCAGATGGATGGTAGCCTGGTCGAAACGTTCGGCGGGTGGAAGGACGATGTGCTCACGCTCACGCGCGGTATTCCCGGAACCGGCACGCTCAAGCGCGAATTCAAGACCGAGAAGGATGGTACCGTGCTGGAGTTGAAGGCCAGCTTCGAGGCGGGCGGGCGCAAGGTCGAAAAGAAGTTCATCTACACGCGCGAGTAGCCCAGATGACCGACGTGCTGCCTCACTTTATCGGAGGAACGTTTCGCATTGCGGCAGGCCCGCATCGTGAGCGCCGCAACCCTTCCAACGCTTCCGATATGATCGCCCACTCACCGATCGGGTCCGCCGCCGACGTTGATGCAGCAGCGTCGGCGGCCGCAGAGGCGTTTCCAGCCTGGCGCGCGCTGAGCGGCCCGGCTCGCGCGGACGCGCTCTACCGCTGGGGTGAGGCCATTGGCGCGCGCGCCGAGGAACTGGCGCAGGCGATGGCGCGCGAAGTGGGCAAGCCGATCGGTGAAGCGCGCGGCGAGGTCGGACGCGCGACGGTGATCTGTCGTTTCTACGCGGGTGAAGCGGTGCGAGAGATCGGCGAAGTAATTCCGTCGCAGGTCGCTGATGCGCTGCAGTTTACCATGCGTGATCCCCTCGGCCCGGTGGCGCTGATCACGCCATGGAACTTTCCGCTTGCCATTCCGCTCTGGAAGGCCGCGCCAGCACTCGCCTTCGGCAACACGGTGGTACTCAAGCCATCCGAACTCTCACCCCGCGTGTCGCACCTGCTGGCCGAAACTGCCGCCGCGGCGAAACTTCCTCCCGGTGTCTTCAACACCGTCCATGGTGATGGGTCGACCGGCGCCGTATTGCTTGAGCATGCGTCGGTGCGCGCCGTCTCGTTCACGGGCTCGCAGAATGTCGGTGCGCTCGTCGGCGGCGTGGCGGCGCGTCGCAACCTGAAGGCGCAGATGGAAATGGGCGGCAAGAACGTCGTGATAGTCGCGCGCGATGCCGACCTGGATCGGGCGGCAATGTTGACGGCGGCGGGCGCGATGCGGTACGCCGGACAGAAGTGCACGGCGACCAGTCGCGTCATCGTCGATCGCGCGATCGAGGCGGCGTTCCTCGCGAAGCTGGAGACCGCTGTGCGAGCGCTTCCGCTGGGCCCGGTTGACGATCCAGCCTGTGCCATCGGCCCGTTGATCACGGCCGAATCGAGGGCCCGGATCACATCGGCACTCTCCGCGCAGCCAGTGGAGGTTCTCTTCGGCGGCGAACTGCCATCGGGTGCCCTCTATGAATCGGGACACTGGTTCGCGCCGCGCGCAATCCGCTTTCATGGTCCGGATGACCTGTTGGCGCAGACCGAGCTCTTCGGACCGGTGCTGGGTGTGATGGTCTCGGACGGCGTCGAGCAGGCGGTGAGTATGGCGAACGCCACTCCGTTCGGCCTGTCGGCATCGCTCTTCACGCGAGACCTGCAGTCCGCCCTCGCGTACATCCGACAGATCGAGGCGGGCCTTGTGCGTGTCAACGGCGACACCACCGGGGTCGACCCGCATGCTCCATTCGGCGGTACCAAGGGCTCATCGTCCGGCGGCCGGGAGCAGGGCCGGGCCGCGCGTGATTTTTACACCGAGATTCGAACCATCCAGATCCATCCCTGACGAGGTCGCAATGCACTCCATGACGCCGGAGCAATGGTACGGCGTGTTTCCCGCCATCACGACGCCGTTCGCGCCGGAAGGTGATGTCGATCACGCGTTTCTTGCTGGTCACGCACGTCGCCTGCTGGCCTCGGGATGTCGCGGCATCGTCGCGCTCGGTTCCCTTGGCGAAGGGGCCACGCTCACCGGCGCCGAGAAACTGGCTGTCCTGCGCACCTGCGTACAGGCGGTCGGTGAGCGCATCCCGGTCGTGGCGGGAATATCCGCGCTTTCGACCGATGAAGCCGTGGCGCTCGCGCACGCCGCGGAGAAGGCCGGGTGCGGCGGACTGATGGTGCTGCCACCATACGTCTACCGCGGCGACTGGCGCGAGATGCGCAGTCACGTCAGTGCTGTCATCGATGCGACATCGCTTTCGTGCCTGCTCTACAACAATCCGATCGCCTACGGCACCGACTTTCTCCCCGAACAGGTCCGTCTGTTCTGCGAACACCAGAACCTGCACGCGGTCAAGGAGTCGAGCGGTGACGTCCGCCGGTTCACCGCGCTGCGGGCAATACTTGGCGACCGGCTCGCGCTCTTTGTCGGGATGGATGACGCCTTGCTGGAGGGCGTCGCCATGGGAGCCACCGGCTGGATTGCTGGACTCGTGAACGCCCTTCCCGACGAATCCGTGTTGCTGTTCGAGCACGCCGTTGCCGGCCGCGATGCCGAGGCGCGCGCGCTCTACGAGTGGTTTCTCCCGTTGCTCCGGCTCGACACCGTCCCGAAGTTCGTCCAGCTGATCAAGCTGGTGCAGGAAGAGGTCGGCCTGGGCAGCGAGCGCGTGCGCGCACCGCGGTCCGTCCTCTCTGGTGCCGAACGGGAAATGGCGCTCGCCGTCATCCGCGAATCGCTCGCGACCAGGTCCGCGCACACGTCATGACCGACGTCGCCTCGATCGAGGTCGTCGACTCGCACACCGAGGGCGAACCGACTCGCGTGGTCATCGGCGGTTGGCCGGCGCCCGCTGGCAACACGATGATCGAGCGACGCGAATCGATGCGACGTGACCACGACGCGTTGCGGCGCGGCGTGGTGCTCGAGCCGCGAGGACATGACGCCATCGTCGCTGCGCTGCTGACAGCGCCGGAGCGGCCGTCGGCGACCGCCGGAGTCGTCTTCTTCAACGATGTCGGCTACCTCGGCATGTGCGGGCACGGCATGATCGGCGTCGTTCGCACGCTGCAGCATCTCGGTCGCGTGAGCGCGGGCCATCTCGAATTCGACACCCCGGTCGGACCCGTCAGCGCGGAGCTCGATGTCGACGGCTCGGTGACGATACGCAATGTGCCGGCACGACTGCACGCCGCCGCCGTCACCGTCGACGTCCCCGGGCTCGGCCCCGTCACCGGTGATGTCGCGTGGGGCGGCAACTGGTTCTTCCTCACCAGCCTGCCGTCACTCTCGTTGCAGATGTCGCGACGGGTCGAGCTGATCGCCGCGACCACCCGGATTCGTGATGCGCTCGCCGCTGCCGGTGTCACCGGCAGCGAAGGTGCGTTCATCGACCACGTGGAGCTCTTCGGGCCGCCCGAGCGAGAAGACGCTGACAGCCGCAACTTCGTGCTCTGTCCCGGTACTGCCTATGACCGATCTCCTTGCGGCACGGGTACGTCCGCGAAGATGGCGGCGCTTCATGCGCACGGCGAACTGGCAGTCGGCGAACGCTGGCATCAGGAGAGCATCGTCGGTTCGATGTTCACCGGCTGGCTCGAGGCAGAGGGTGACACGCTCCGACCAAATATCAAGGGACGCGCGTACGTCACCGCGCGCGGTACGCTCCTCTTCGACCCGCAGGACCCGTTCCGTCACGGTCTCGTCTGATCATGGAGCGGTCCCCCGACGCGGTCGTCATCGGCGCGGGGCTTGTGGGCACCATGATTTTTCTCGGCCTTGCCGAGGCTGGTGCGAGCGTGACGCTGGTCGACCGTGACTTCGCCGGCGGCGGCAGTACCGGCGCGGCGATGGGCCATATCGTTGCGATGGATGACTCAACCGAACAGCTGGCGCTGTGCGACTATTCCCGCGAACGGTGGAGCCGGCTGGCACCGACGCTGCCCGCCGCGGCCGAGCATGAGCGTTGCGGTACCATCTGGGTCGCGGAAGATGACGTCGATCTCGAAGCCGCGCGGCTGCGGCAAGCTGGCTACGCGACCGCCGGCATCGCAGCCGAGTTGCTCGATGCGCGCCAGCTGTACGGGGCGGAGAGCCTCCTCAGGGCTGGCCTTGCCGGCGGGCTGCTCGTCCCCGATGACGCGGTCTGCTACCCACCGGCGATCGCGCGCGCACTCACCGAACGCGCCGTCGCCCTTGGGGGAACGCTGCTCCAGCGGACGGATGTACGCCGCGTCGACTCCCACGCCGTCAGCCTGACAAATGGCAACGTCCTTCCGGCCGGCGCGATCATCGTCGCGGCCGGTGTCGCTTCGCCGCAGTTGATTCCGGCGCTGCCGATCGTTCCGCGCAAAGGACACCTCGTCATCACCGACCGACGACCGGGACTGGTCCGCCACCAGCTGATCGAACTCGGGTACCTGAAGAGTGCTCACACGTTCGGCAGCGCCTCGGTTGCATTCAATGTCCAGCCTCGCGGCACGGCGCAAGTGCTGATCGGCTCGTCCCGCGAGCTGGTGGGCTTCGACAGCACCATCAACCATCCGCTGCTCGGTGCGATGATGTCCCGAGCCACTGACTTCATTCCCGCCCTGGCGCACGCACGAGCGCTGCGAACCTGGATCGGCTTCCGGCCGACTACACCGGACAAGCTTCCGTTGATCGGGCGCTGGTCGGAGCTCGATGACGTCTGGGTCGCAGCGGGACACGAAGGGTTGGGGATCACGATGGCCACCGGTACGGCAGACCTGATCGTAGCAGGCGTGTCTGGAACGGCCGAGCCGCTCGACGGCGCACCGTACCTTCCGGACCGCTCGATGTCGGCCTTCCCGCAGCCCGTATGATCGGTGACGTCACGATCGTCGTCGACGGCGCCCCGCGCATCGTTCCCGGTGATGTCACTGTCGCGGTGGCGCTGCTCAATGCCGGAGTCTTTGCGTTCCGGAGGGATCTGTCCGGTGCTCCGCGCGCTCCACTCTGCGGCATGGGTAGCTGTTTTGAATGCCGCGTGCGGGTTGACGGCGTCGCGAACGTTCGCTCCTGCCTTCTGCCTGTCCGCGACGGGATGCATATCGACGGAGTCGGATGACGCCGCGCCAGCAGCGGACGAGCGTTGATGTACTGGTCGTTGGCGCCGGCCCTGCCGGGCTCACGGCGGCCGCGGTTGCCGCTGAGTATGGCGCCAGCGTCCTGGTTCTCGACCAGAACGCTCGCGCAGGCGGGCAGATCTGGCGCCATCGCGATCCTGCATCAATGCCCGGGATCGCGCGGCGCCTGCTGCAACGCGTGCACGACGCCCGGGTATCGATTGCAACCGGCGCACGGGTAGTCGACACACCCGGAACCGGTGAGTTCATCGTGGATTTTCGGGGCCGCGTTGCCCGGCAGCACGCTGGCGCCGTCATCCTCGCCACCGGTGCGAAGGAACGCTTCCTCCCATTTCCCGGGTGGACGCTTCCCGGCGCAGTCGGCGTGGGCGGTCTCCAGGCGCTGATCAAGAACGGTTTGAGAATCGCCGGCGCCCGGGTGGCGATTTCGGGAACCGGTCCGCTGATTTTCCCCGTTGCCGCTGCCGCTGCTGAAGCCGGTGCCGAACTGGTGCTGGTTGCCGAGCAGGCGTCGATCCGCGCGCTAGGGTCGTTCGGCTTGCGGCTGATAGGCAAGCCCGATGCGCTGGTGCAGGCCGCCCGGTACCGGATGGGATTCTGGCGGACGAGATACTACACGTCGGCATGGGTCACGCGCGCGCACGGCGATTCGCGACTGCACAGCGTGACCGCGATGGTTAACGGCCGGCTCCGCACCATTGAGTGCGATTGGCTCGCGACTGGCGCGGGACTGACGCCCAACACCGAACTGGCGCAGCTGCTGGGCTGCGACCTCGGTCCGTACGGTGTTGCCGTGGATGCGCAGCAGGCGACCACGACATCCGGGGTGTGGGCAGCTGGAGAATGCACCGGCATCAAGGGCGACCAGGCCGCGCGGATCGAAGGTGAGATCGCGGCGCGGGCGGCAGTCGGCGTCCCCTATGCGCACGGTGCGCCTGCCATGCGACGGCGCGATGCCGGCGTCCGGTTTGGACGCGCCCTCGACCGTGCGTTCGCGCCCCGGGCGGAACTGCGCGCGCTGGCGGACGCAGCGACAGTTCTCTGCCGTTGCGAAGACGTGCGCGTCGGCGACGTCGACCCAGCATGGACCCAACGACAAGCGAAACTCTGGACCCGGATCGGAATGGGCGAATGCCAGGGCGCGGTGTGCGGGCCGGCGTGCGTCGCACTCTTTGGCTGGGGCGAGAACGTTGCTCGTCCGCCGCTGGGCGGTCCCCCCTGTGGGGCGTGGGGCGACGCCCTGGCAAAGGACCCGGGCAGTGTCAGCTAGCTCGTTGGCTGGCGTGGCGGAGCCGCAGCCGCCGTCGGCGGGCGTGCGCGAGGTTCGCGGACACATTCGCGAACTCGATGGGCTGCGCGGCGTCGCTATTCTGCTCGTCATTGTGCATCACTACTGGCCCGCGTCGGGGCGGTGGGCCACCTACCAGAAACTTCCGCACCTCGGCTGGATCGGCGTCGACCTTTTCTTCGTGGTCAGTGGACTCCTGATCGCGGGCATCCTGCTTGATACCAAGAATGCGCGGGGCTTCTTCTCCAGTTTCTACGCGCGTCGCGCGCTACGGATCTTTCCCCTCTACTACCTGTTGATCGTGACGGCGTTCATCGGGATTCCCCTGCTGCAGCACCAGGTGTGGGCATCAAGTGATTTGGTAAGCCAGTCCGGATCGCCGGCATGGTACGCCTTGTACGTGGGGAACATCCGTGAGGCGCTCGTCGGCCACGAACCCGGTTACGTGCTCGCGCCGCTGTGGTCGCTGGCGATCGAGGAACAGTTCTACCTCCTCTTTCCCCTGCTCGTGTTCACGGTGTCGAAGGGCGCATTACGCCGAGTGCTGTTTGGGCTGCTCCTGTTTGCGCCGCTGTTTCGCCTGGCCACGCTGTTGCTCTTTCCCGCCAACGAGCGCATCCAGTATCTCGCAACGCCGTCACGGGTCGATGTGCTCGCCGCAGGATGCCTGATCGCGCTCGGCTTGCGCGAAGGCTGGTTGCGCCCGTCCGCGACGGTGCTCAGACGCATCCTGTTGGTCGCACTTCCGGTACTCGGCACCATCTTCGCACTCAACGGACTGGACCGCACGACGTGGTTCGGCCGCACTGCCGGCTACACCCTGGTTGGCGGCTACTTCGCGGTGCTCGTACTGTGGGCGGTCACCGCGCGGGAAACCGCGCACACCGCTTGGTTGCGGTGGACGCCACTGCGCGGCCTGGGGAAGATCTGCTACGGTGTCTACCTGTTCCAGCGCCCGATGCAGGTGGTCGTCGGCAAGTTGCTCGACGGCGCCCACATCGTCGTGGATCGTGAGTCGCTCTGGTACATGGCAGCCGTGATGGCGGTGACCTTTGCCACGGCGACCGTTTCCTGGTTTGCCCTTGAGCAACCGCTGCTTCGTCTCAAGCGCCGCTTCGCGGTGCGCGGACACCCCGAGAGTGCTGCGGGCGATCAGCCCTCCCCCGAAAGCGCCAGCAACGCGGTCCGCGCGAGTCGCTGAAGCCGCGCGGCGTCGGTCTCGCCGAGCGCGATGGCGAGGCGCTCATCGAGGCTGCTCCATACCCGGCGAACAGTTCCTTCGAGGAGGCGCGAGCGGGCCGTCGGGTGGACCAGCACCACGCGCGCATCGTGCGGGTCCGGGCGTCGCTCGACCATGCCGCCGCGCTCCAGGCGCTGCAACATCCGCGTAACGGTGGGTGGTTCGACCCCGAGCCGTTCGGCCAGGACCGACTGCCGCATGCCAGGTTGATCCCACACCGCCATCAGCAGGAGGTCCTGTCCCGCGTGCAGCCCGTGCGGGGCGAGCGCCGCACTGACGCGGGCGCGATGCGCCCGCGCCAGTGCATGCAGAACCGGTCCCAGCGCGTCGATTGTCATGAGGTCGGCGATAAGCTAATGCGCCGTCGGGCTCCGTAGTACCTGGTCCGCGCTTACGCAAAATCCACCGTTGGCGCAACTGGATCGAGCGCGTCGCGGCCGCCGTGCGGTGATGAGTTCAGTGTTCGCCGGGAAGCGGTGAGACCACCAGCAGTGCAGTGATCGCCAGCATCGTCACGCCGAGCGCGAGTTCGATCCGCACCGCGCGCCTCAGCCTGGGCTCGCAACCCGCTGCGGCCACCTCCAGCGCCGGAGTCACGGTGCGCCAGTTGTACCAACCCATCACCATCACGCCCGCCATGGCCGCCAGCTTGAGCAGCAGGAGCTTCCCCCAGCGCGAATCAATTACTGCGCCGAGCGAGCCCGAATAGACGATGGCCGCGAGCACGCCCGAAG
>JBEPVV010000058.1:0-8402 GCA_041690795.1 Gemmatimonadota bacterium
GATACGCGGCGTCGATTGCAGTAGCGAAGGAGTACCTGGCGGTCGCCCGAGATGACGGCGAGCGACGCACCGCGCTCCTGACGGCGGCACTGACGTACGTCGACGAAAGCGAAATCGATTCCGCACTGGCGACGATGCGCCGTCGGTACGACATCGCGGCCACCACCGGCGACACCGCCAACATGTCGGCCGATGGAATCGCCATCGGCGACATTCTGCTTGCAGCCGGCCGCGTTGCTGCCGCGCGCGATCGCAACCGGGAGGCACACGAGCTGATGGCGCAGTCGCATCTTCCGGCGGCGGTGAAGGATGACGACGCGCTGGGTTGGCACTTCGATGTCGCGCGCGTGGCGCTGGCCGGGCACGATCTGGAGACCGCGCACCGTGAAGCGGCCGCGTATCTCGATGGCGCCACGACCCGCCGCAACGATGTCCGCATACGCCAGGCGCATCAGCTCGCCGGCATGATCGCGCTGGACGAGAAGGCCTTTGATCGGAGCCTCACTCAGCTCACACTCGCCGATCAGCAGGATCCGGCCGTGATCTTCGCGATGGCGCAGGCCTCCGAGGGGAAAGGCGACCGGAAGAAGTCGCGCACCCTGGCCTTGCAAGCGGCCAATCAGGACAACCTGCCGGCGTTCGCCTCGGTCTTTGTCCGCGCGAGGGCCCGTGAGCTGGCGCAGGGGTCAGATCGACATTAACGCGTCGCGGCTTGCTCCATCACGGCCTGCTTCCGCCACTCGCTCGGCGACATCCTGAACTCTTCCCGGAACGCGGCGTTGAAGCGCCTCAGGCTCCGGAAACCACTGGCGTAAGCCACCTGCGTGACCGGGATTGCCGTGGTGGTGAGCAGTCGCGTTGCCGTGCGCAGCCGTTGCGCCAGCGCCAGGTTCACCGGTGACGCGCCGATCTCGCGCTCGAGCGCCCGGCGAAGATGCCGCTCGCTCATCCCCAGCTCCATCGCAAATTCCCTGACGCTGCGCCCGTTGAGCGCCCCCGCCGAAATCTGCTCCGCTGCTTCGTGCGCCGCGCGCGGCACGGCGTCGAGTGGCGTCTCCCCTGCGGCCATCTCGGGCCGGCAGCGCATGCAGGCGCGAAACCCCGCCGCCTCCGCCTCACTGCGGTTGTCGAAGAAGCGGCGGTTCTCACGCCGCGCAATCCGCGAGGGGCAGACCGGCCGACAGTAGATACGGGTTGACGAAATCGCCACGAAGAAGACGCCGTCGAACGATGGATCGCGGGTATCGACGGCGTGGTGCCAGGCGGCGTTCGATGCATCACTCACGGTCGCACGCTCCGGCGATGGATGATCCAAGCTACGCTGACGGCCAGAGTAGGATGCGTCGGAATCGGACGTCGAGATCGGCGATGTTGTCCCGAAGTCGCGGCGCGTCCACCGCCAGCGTGACAACGAGCGCGACGCTCGATCGCCTGACGAGGATATCGACGGCAATCACGGCAACAGCACCGTCGTCTCCTCCACCACCAGCTCCGGTGCCGCGGCAATCCTCGGGAACGCATCCACCGGCTCCAGCACCTCGATCTCTTCACCCTGCCCTGCGCCCAGCGTCTTGAGTCGGCGCGCCGTGGGAAGCACCCGCGACTCGAGCGACGTCACCGCCGAATTGTAGGCGCCCACGGCCGTCTCCAGCCCGCGACGGATCTTGACCAGGTGCTCGCCCACCGTCCGCATCCGGGCGTAGAGATCGAGCGCGGCGTCGCGGATCTCCTCGGAGTTTTTGGCGATCCGCTCCTGCTGCCAGCCGTAATGCACTGCCTTGAGCACCGTCACCAGCGTGGTGGGGCTCGCCGGAATGACGTTGCGCGAGATCGCGAACTCGATCAGGCTCGGATCGCGCTGGCACGCGGCGCTGAAGAAGGCCTCCCTTGGCAGGAACATCACCACGAAGTTCACCGACTCGGTGAACTCGTTGGCGTAATCCTTCCGCGACAGCGCCTCGACATGGGTGCGCACCTGGCTCGCGTGCTTGTCCAGCTCCGCGCCTCGGCGCGCATCATCGGTCGCTTCCATCGCATCGAGATAGGCCGACAGCGGCGCCTTCGAGTCGACGACGACGGTCTTGTTCCCCGGCAGCCGCACGATCAGGTCGGGGCGCAGTCTCCCCTCGTCGCCCTGCACCGTGTGCTGTTCGGTAAAGTCGCAGTGCTCCTGCATTCCGGCCAGTTCCACCACACGCTTGAGCTGCAACTCGCCCCACTGCCCGCGCACCTGCGGCGCGCGCAACGCCTTCACCAGCGTCTGCGTCTCGCCGGTGAGGAGCTGCTGTGCTTCGGCCATTGCCCGGAGATGCTCCTGCAGTGAGGCGGCACTGACGGCGCGCTCCTTGTCAAAGGCCTGCAACTTCTCGTCGACGCGCTGCAGCCCTTCGTGCATCGGCTTGACCAGCTGGTCGATTGAAAGCTGGCGCGCATCGAGATCGGACTTCGCTGCCTGCTGGAATTCGCCCATCGACGCCTTCGCCAGCTCGAGGAAGGCGGTGTTGTTGGCCTGCAGTGCCTGCGACGACAGCGCGGCAAAGGCTTCGCGCAGCGTCGCCTCCGCCTTGGCGACCGCGGCGAGGCGCTCTCCTGCGGCCCACCGCTCTACCTCGATCGTTGCTTCTAATCGCTCGCGCGCAACCTGCGATTCGGCGAGGCGCTCGCGCAATCGCTCGGCGTCGGTTGTCATTCGCGTCGCATTCGCCTGCACGCCGGCAAGCTCACGGTCGCGCTCGTCGAGGCGCACCTGCACCGTTGTGCTGCGGCGCGTACCCAGCAGCCAGCCGAGCACGCCCGCAACGACTGCGGCGATGGCGATCCAGCCAATCAGTGGCATGTCAGTGCATTCACGAAGCGCGCGTCAGCCGGCTATCTCATCCACGGCAAGGGCATCCCGAGCGAAAGCCTCATACCGTGCTTCAGCGGCAAGAGGCCGATCGTTGGCGCCACGGACGCGACTCGATCCTTGCGCCGGCCCTCCGACCGCTCGATCGCCACCATCGTGATCATCTGCGCGACCGGGATCGCAACCAGAATCAGGCCCTGAGCATCGCCCGCGCCCCTGGATGCGGAGGCCAACGCGATGCCTGCCCCCCAGACCCCGGCTCCCACCAGAAAATCGACGCCCGCGCTGCCGCGGCTCCGGTTGCCCAGGTGCACACCCATCGCCATCCCGATCGTCCCGCCGATCGCCCCGCTGACGATCGCACCCTCGAGACCGCATTCATCGTAGCAGCGATCCCCCCGGTTCACGCGCGCCCCGATGAGCGCCCCTGCCAGCCACCCAACCGCGCCCAATCCGGCGCCGCCGAGCACCGGGCCGCCGAGACCGGGTTCCGCGGGGCGAGTCATTGTGAGTGGAGTCTGGGCATGGAGCGAGGCGGCGACGAGCAAGCCAGCGGCAAGGACGCGGAGTCGCATCGGAATCCTTGAGAGTGGAGGCAGAAGCTACTCCGTTGTAGCGTGTGGGTCGTGACGACTCGAATTTCGTGGTGCGGCGCGTTGACCATGTAACCGATCAGCGCGCCGATCAAGACGCTAGGGCTTCTTCGCCGGTACGGGAGCCGGCGCCCCGGACGCCGCGGCCATCATCGCCTTCACGACGTCCTGCGATACCTTGTTCTGGTTGAGACTGATGATGCCATTGGTGGTGAGATCGTAGCTGGGCCTCGACATCTGGATCTTCTGCACAATGATGTCCTTCGGCAGCCCGCCGTTCACCATCTGGACGACCGCGTCGTTGTTCAGCGTTTCCTTGGCCGCCCCGGCGCTGCTGCCGGTCGACGTCATCATCATCTTGACGAGGTCGGATGGAACCTTGGCCGTGTTGAGGCCGATAAGGCCCGATGGGGTGAGATCGAACGTCGCCTTGGTGGTGCGGATCTTGGTAGTGATCAGGTCCTTCGGAACCTTTCCATTGACCATCGAGATCACCGACTCGTTGGTCAGGACTTCCCCACCGGCCTGTGCCGACGCCCTGCCCGCCAGCAGCGGTGCAGTCGACAGCGACCCTGCCAACAGGAGCATACCAACGGACAACCGCACCGGATTTCTCATGATCCCCTCGAGTGATTTGGAACGATCTGGCGAAGCTACGACGCGCAGCCGGAACGGGCAAGACGCGCACAGGAGACCGGGTTCCGGTCGTGTGCTGCTTACGGATCGCTACCAATGGCGGCCTTGAGCAACAGCCACGCACCGAGGAGACCGAGGCCGACGATGGCCAGGACCCCGGCTCCATCCGACCCCGCGTCGGTCGTGCGGTGTACCCGCGGCTGTGACATCTCACTCGTTGCGTACGCCTTCCGCGGATCGGTTGGATAGCGCCAATCAACGCCGGTGACCGAATCGGCGGAAAACATCACCGACCGCAGCGCAACCTTGCTGCCGTGGTAGCGGAACTCCAGTACGTCGCGCTTGTCGAAGGCGGGCCTGGCGGAGAGCTCAATCGGATGAGAGGTGCTGCTGCATCCGGCGATCAACACGAGCGTGGCGAGCCCACCGGAGACGAGCGCGCGGATTCTCATAGGTACAGATACGGTCTGGTTGGTGTGCCGTCAATGGCGCGAAGAGCTGGCGTCACCCCGGCCGGAGCTTCCGTTCCTCGCCACGTCACGGCGATGGCTGCCGGATTACGGCTCGAATCAGTGATGTGGTGAGCTGACTATGTGGCCGATCAGCGCGCCGATGCCGGCGCCCAGGAATCCGCCGCCGATGTAGAAGCGGGCGCGGGCGCCGCCGCCGTTGAAGTCGGAGTGGTAGAGCTTGTCGCCCACGAAAACGCCGAGCCCGGCGCCAATAAGCGCTCCGACAAGCGTACCGCGAGCGCTGTTACGCTGCTGACGGACGGGAACGATTCCGGCAACAGGAAGCACATGACCGGGCATGGCCACGTCGTGTGATTCACCTTGAAATGCGACGCGTTGAGGCTGCACCTTCATTGGAATGACCCGAATACCGAGGTCGGTCGCTCGCTGCGCGTGTACAGGCCTCATTGCGAGCGCCGATATGGCGATGACTGCGGCGATCCGCTTCCACCTAGTAACCATAGCTTCCCGCCCACCAATTCCCCACCGTTACAAACGTTGCCTGAAACATGACGCTCATCAGATAGCTAGAATACGGCGCAGCACGAGTGCCATCATCGCCCGGATGCCATCCTCCGAATTGCTCACCGGACCAAATGCACTCGGTTCCTGTGAGCACACTACTTCCGGACTGAGACCTCACACAGTCGGCGAGGTGGTGGTGTGCACTGCCTAGATTGTGGTCTTGCCATACCTTGAATCGGCCGATATCGGCGTGACCAGCGCATGTGTCCGTCCACAAGGCGCCTCCCGCATCACAATCAGCGGCAGAATGGTAGTTGGCGTGCTTATTTTTCGAGATATATACTCTCGGGAACGACCCCGAACGTCCAGAAGGAAAGTCGAATCCGGGCCCCCACTCGCTGGTATGTGTAAAGAACGAGCCTGCGATGCACTCAACCGTGACGGTGCCGCACGCATGCTCCGAGAGCCATCCGTCGACGAGTACCCAATGCTGAGTGGCCGGATTGTACTCGACTGTTAGCTGTATAAATTCGGAATCACCGAGATGGCTACCGGCGCCGCAATCATCATAATACGCCATTAGGTAGCCGAGTTTTACGAGATCCCCAGTGCCAGTGAAATAGCTGTTGATCACTTTAGCGGCCCAATAAGACTCGCCGCCGGAGCAGGCTTCACCGCCGGCAAAAGCCAACACAGGAGCAAACGCCTTCGCAAGCTCGTGTTCGCAATAGTCAGCGAGGCCATCCTCGTCCTGATCTAGCCAATTCGTAACGCCTCGCCACAAGTAACAGTCGTCATTTGTGATGCCGAGCCAAATACCCGGAGACCCGGCGTGACTATCAGGAAGCGTGCTTTCGTTCAGTTGAAAACTGACATCGCCATCGTCAAGCCGTCCGATTGTTGTCCCACCCTGCCAACACCCAGGCGTTTCTTGGCATCCTTCCGTGGTCATGTTCGGCGTGGGTGTTCCGCCTCGAAGTGACGCAGTTGGCGAGTGGTTCCCGGCTGCAGGATCGTCGACTGATGTTGCACTACAACCGGCGACCGTTAGCAGGAGGACAACTCGCCCGAGAATAGATACCATCCTCGAGGCCGACGTTGGAAGACTGTTGCGCATTTGTTCTCAAGGTTTGGAATTACGCACAACGTGTTCTTCGGCGTCCTACTTGTCAAGGATCACTGTCGCTGGAAGTCGCTCATGTCGCAAGGAACCGCGATGGTTGCCTCGTGGTCCAGCGATGCGTAATTCGCTCGGTCGGGGTGCGCGGAGGGTGTCGCGCCCGGTCGGCCCCCCTCAGCCGGGAACGCGGCGTGCGCGGTGTGAACCGTCCATCCGTCGCCGCCGAACTTGCGCGCGCCGGCGTCACTGACATCGTGTTACTGAACGAAGCGCGCGCTGCGGACAGCGGCGGCTCCTCTGGCCGGCACACCGCGCCACGCTGGTCGTTCCCGGCCGACCGTTGCGTACGGCCGCAGGGCGCAGCCGCACAACCTCAGTCGCGAGTAAACACCAGCATGGGCGACTTCATGGCAGTCCCGTCGTAACTGGCGCTGCGCAGCATGACGAGAGTGCTGCCCTGAACCACCCATCGATCGACCTGCTCCAGCGGCTTGTCGTCGGGACGGCTCACGGTGTGTACCACCAGCGTGTCGTGAGCCCAGCGCACATCGCTCGTCGCCGGAACCTCCGTGCCGATCAGGCGCAAGACATTGGTGCGAGACGTTCCGTCCAGCGCGTAGACCGTATGCGCTTTGCCGGTGCCGCTGGTTTCGCGATCGACCACAATGGAATCGCTGGTCTGGGCGACGACATACGTCGCCCACTTGGGCGTAAACGAACTCGCGGTGCTGCGCGCAGTGTCCAGCGTCCAGTGCCCGCCAAAGTCCGGATGGCGCGAGCTCTGGGCCGCCAGCGGACCGATCGCGACAGTGCAAGTCAGCGCCACCACTTGCCAGGTGCGGAGCATCACGGCTTCCTGACCATCACCAGAGTAAGCGCCGCGTAGTCTTCCCCACCCACCGACGTGTTGGACAGGATGGTTAGTACGGTGCCATCCGGGTTGAGTGTCCATGATTCGGTTTGCACGACATCGGTTCCCTGCACCGAGGCGGTCGAGTAAATCTTGAGCGTGGCGTTGTCCCACGACAACGTGCTGGACAAATCGACCGGTCCGACCGACGTCGGGATGGTATTCGGCCATGCCTTGCCGTCGAAGCCGTAAGTCAATTTCGTGCTGGTCTTTCCGAGCTCGCTGTCCAGGTCGTGCGTCGCGACCAGCGTATCGCCATGTTGTCCGATGATGTACACGGCGGACGTTGGCAGCGGAATCTGTCCATTGGCGGAACTCTTGGCGGGGTCCATCACCCAGGTGCCGCTGAAATTCGGATGATCTGGCTTGGCGGCGCCATCCTGTGCGGCCAGCGGAACGGCGAGGCTGAGTGTCGTGACGGCAAGCAGCAAGCAACGTGACAGCATGGAAGTGACTCCGGTCGGGGAAAATGCGACGGACGCTCGACCCGAGCGGCCGGCGTCGTTCAGTTGGCACCCTTGTAGTACACGCATCCGGCATCCTGCGCGCGGCTCACGGCATACACGCCGTTGAGCTGCAGGATCACGCCAGGGAGCACGTTGGCGCGCAGTTCCTTGACGACGGCGCTTTCGTCAGTCCTGGCCGCCTGGGCCAGCTGCGAGGCGTAGCCGCTCACGGCCATGGCGCACCCCAGCACAATCATGCCCCGCTGCTGCAATGTCGCGATGCTGTCGGCATCACGTACCCGCCCGCCCTTGTCGTCCTTGTCGACGTGGTAGAAGGGATTCCGCCTCACCGGCACGCCGCTGTTGTCCCTGAGCTTGAGCCTGTCGCCAAGGTTGTACTTGGCCCAGATCGCGTCATTGAACACCATCGGAATGGCGCGATGCCTCAACACCAACACAATGTGCATGTCGCTGTCGCTGATGTCGAGCGCCTCGTGGTACCAGCTGTACAACTCATGGGCGAGCGCGACGCGGCCCGGCCCACTGTCCATGTCGCTCCCGTCGATCACGAAGCGGTGCTGATGCCCCAAGCGCTGCGTCCAGCTGTCGTCCCACTTGACGTCGGTCCCTTGGCGCGCAGGGGTTGGCTTGGGAATCGGCGCACCACTCGCAGCCGCTGACCCGGCGCACGCGGCGACGCCGAGCCCGGCGCCGGTCAGGACGAGCTGTTCGATGAACGCTCGGCGAGGCGTGCCGGGGGGAACAGGAGCGATTTCGGTCATACGGCCCTCGTCAGCAACGGATGGCGAAGAATAGCGTCATGGTGACGTGGCCATCACGGCGACCAGGCCGAAATCCGCCGTTGCGTCCTAATG
>JBEPVV010000059.1:0-8344 GCA_041690795.1 Gemmatimonadota bacterium
TCACCGAGGAGCGTGCGTGGCATCGATCCTGATTGTCGAAGACAGCCCGGACAACATGAAGCTCTTCCGTACCCTGCTGACGTTGAAAGGGCACGAGGTCACCTGCCTCCTCGGCGGCGACGAGCTCTTCTCGACGCTGGGTCAGCTGACGCCCGACCTGATCCTGATGGACATCCAGATGCCAGGCAAGGATGGGTACACGCTGCTGGGCGAACTGCGAGGGTCGGAGTATCGCACGCAACGGGTGGTCGCGCTCACGGCGAATGCGATGGCGGGTGACATGGAAAAGGCGCTCGACGCGGGATTCGACGGCTACATCAGCAAGCCGATCGACATCCGCCGCTTTCCCGACCAGGTCGCCCGCGCGCTGATCGGCAAGGATCCCCTCGGCATCGATTAGGGCGCATGCTCGGGGCGGGACTCGAACCCGCACGGGACTTTCGTCCCCAGGGATTTTAAGTCCCCTGCGTATGCCATTCCGCCACCCGAGCGTGTCGACCAATAGTACACCCGGCCACGGCAGGCGCACCCCCGCTACTTTTGCACGATGAATCGCCGACACGCGGCCCTGATGCTGTGCGCCTTGACTGGAGCACATGTCGCCAGCGCCCAGCTTCCGCAGCCGACGGTGCCATCGGGCGCACTGCGAATCGAGTTCACCGGCGGCTTCTACCCGGCCACCGACGTCTGGTCGAACGGCTCCCGTCAGCCGCTGGGCTCGTTGATCGACGGACCGTCGAACGCGTTCGTGGGACGGCTGCAGGTCGAGCTGACGCAAGTGCTGGGTCAACCGGTATCGGGGCTCTCGATCGGTGGAGTCACCGCGCTTGCGTCACGCGAACGCGGGGTCGGCGACATCGGGCTCGCATGGGGCCTCTCGTCGCGGATCACGATCTTCGGCACGGTCCCGGTTGTCTTCGTGCGTTCCCGCGTGACGACGAGCATCGATCCGTCGGGAGCGGTGCTGGGACTCAACCCGGCCAACGTGATTGCGGGCGACGCCGCCGGACAGGCGCAGACATCGAGCTTCTTCGCCCAGTTCGATGCAGTGCTCACTGATCTGGGCGGCCGGATCCAGAGTGGCGAATACGACAACGATCCTGCGACGCTGGCGCTGGCGCAGCAGACACTGAGCCGTGCCAACACGATGCGCGCGTCGCTCTTCAAGCTCCTCGACGATCCCAACCGTTCCAGCGCGCTACTGCCGACCCGCGCCGATCCACTGGGTGTGCAACTGCTGTCGCTGATCTCGACGCTGCAGTCGACCTTCGCCAATCAGCTGGGAATTTCGGGCTTCGCGAGCACCCCGGCGCTGCCGGGGAGTGCGCTGACGAGCGACCAGCTGGCGGCGCTCATCAAGGCGCCGACCGGCTTCGGGCTCAGCTCGCCCAACAATCTGCCGCGCTACGGTCTGGGCGATCTTCGCGCAGGCGTGGCGGTCCAGCTGATGGAGCACGGCACGGTCGGATCGGCGGCGTGGCGTGCGATCTGGGTGCAGGCGACGGCGCGCTTTCCGACCGGGGGGGTTGCCGATCCGTCGATCCTGCTCGACCAGGCCACGGGCGACAAGCATCGTGCAGGGCAGCTCGACGTGATCGCGGAGATGGGGCACCGGCGGCTGGGCATTCGGGCGGAGGCGAGCTACCTGCATGCCCTGTCGGCGAATGGGCTGGTGCGCCTCGCGGCGCCGGGCCAGCTGCTGGTGCCGGCGTCGTTTCTGGCGGCCATCCGCAGCCAGCCGGGCGATAGCATGGCGTTCGCGGTGCGTCCCTTCCTCGCCTTCGCACCGCACCTTGCCGTGACGGCCGTCGTGCAGTACTGGTCTCGCGGTGCGAGCACGAGCCAGTATCTCGCTGGGCAAGCGCCGATCGCCGGCGCCGATCCGGCATCGCTCGACATCGGCAGCAGCGCCAATGCGGTGGTCGTGGGGTTTGGGCTCGCGTACCGGCATGACGGCACCGATCGCGACGGCAATGCAGGGCTACCGGTCGAAGCGGGATGGTCGATCGAGCGGACGGTGGCAAGCGGGCACGGCCTCTTTCCCAACGCGCTGACGTCGCGGGTGACACTGCGACTCTACCGGCCGCTGACAAAGCACTAGGTCCCACGCGGCGAGCAGCCATGCAACGCGCGAACGTCTACTTCGTGCGGGCGCCCAGCAGTGCCAGCGCGAGTCGGCGCGCAGCATCGCCATCAGGGTCGCCGAGCATGCGCGCCAGTTCCGGCACGCGATCTTCGCCCAGGAGCACCGTCACGTCGCTGGTGGCGATGCCGCCGCGATCAGCCTTGGCGATGCGCAGGTGGCGATCGGCGCGGGCCGCGATCTGCGGCAGGTGAGTGATCACCAGCACCTGATGCCGCTCCGCAACGCGCGCCAGCGCCTCGCCCAACCGGGTGCCGACTTCGCCGCCGACGCCCTGATCCACCTCATCGAAGACCAGTGTGGGCACGGCGTCCTGCCGCGCCAGCACCACTTTCAGCGCGAGCATCAATCGTGACAGTTCTCCCCCCGACACCGCACGCGCCAGCGGACGGGGCTCCATGCCGCGATTGAGCCTGACCTGAAACGCCACCTGCTCTGCCCCGTCGCGCCCTGACTCCGGCAGGCTTTGCAGTTCGACGGTGAGCGCGCCACCGGCGAGCCCCAGTTGCGGCAGGAGCCGAGTGGTCTCGCGCGCGATTCGGTCGGCCGCGCGTTGTCGGATCGCGGTCAACTCGGCGGCGACCGCGCGCAGCGCCACCTCCGCCGCACCGGTCCGCCCCGCCATTCCGCGCAGGTCGACATCTGCTGTATCGAGCAGGTCAAGTTCGGCCTGCGAAACATCCCGCGTAGCCAGCACTTCTGCGAGCGAGTTGCCGTGCTTGCGGCGCAGGTCGTCGAGCAGATCGCGCCGCCGCTCCAGCTGCGCCAGCCGGGCCGGATCTTCCGCCAGCGTGTCCCTGTAGTCCTGACCCCGGCGCGACAGTTCATCGAGCGCCGCGTAGGCCGCATCGAGGTACTCGTGCCATGGCTCCACTTCCGCATCGATTCGCTCAAGTGCGCCGAGGGAACGCTCGGCCGCCGCAAGACGCGCGCGGGCCCCGTTCTCATCGTCGTCAACGGCGGCAAGTAAACGTTCCGTGTGCTCGGAAAGCGTGCTCGCCTGACCAAGGCGATTGAGCTCGCGCTCGAGATCGGCATCTTCGCCGGGGCGGATCGCCGCGGCGTCGATCTCACGCACGACATGTCGCAACCAGTCGGCGCGTCGCTGCGCCGCGTCCCGACGCGACGCCAGGCCGGCAGACTCGGTGCGCAGCACAACCAGCGTGTCATGTGCCTGCGCCACGGCCGCCGCCGCAGCGTCGGCCCGTCCGAAGGCATCGAGGAGCGCGCGCTGCACCGCCGCGTCGAGCAATTGGATGGTCTGGTGCTGGCCATGCAGATCGACCAGCGTTTCGCCGATGGCGGCGAGCACGCCGATCGTCGTGGGCGATCCGTTGATCCAGGCCCGCGATCGTCCCTCGCTGGTAATTTCGCGGCGGATCACCAGCGACTCGGCCGCGTCGATTCCCGACGCGTCGAGACGATCGCGGGCCGCTGCCGGTATCGATTCAACGACTCCTTCCACCACGGCCTTGCCAGCGCCAGGACGGACCGCCGCGCGATCGGCGCGATCGCCGAGCAGGAGAGCCAGCGCGTCGACCAGCATCGACTTGCCGGCGCCGGTCTCGCCGGTGAGCACGTTGAGCCCGGGGCCCAACTCCAGCGTGACGTCGGCGATCGTCGCCAGGTCGCGCACCCGCAACGAGACGAAGGTCACCGGCTGCGGTCCGAGAGGTCGCCCCACTGGAGCTTGTCGCGCAGCGAGCGGAAGAAGCCAGACTCGCCGAACCGCACCAGCGAGATTTCGCGCGATGCGCTGCGCACTTCGATCACGTCGTGCGGGCCCAGGGCCGCCGTGTGCTGGCCATCGAAGGAGACCAGAAGCTCGTGCGCGCGCGGATCCATCGGTTCGACGCGGATGACGGCGTCGGCTCGCACCGCAAGCGGACGAACGCTGAGCGTGTGCGCGCAGATCGGCGTCACGATGATCGCGTCGAGGTCGGGGACCACCACCGGCCCGCCGGCGCTGAGCGAGTATGCCGTTGACCCCGTCGGCGAGGCGACCACCAGTCCGTCGCCGGAGATTGGCCCCATCGACTCGCCATCGATCAGGACCTCGAAGCGGACCACGCGCGCGACACCGCCCTTGTGCAGCACCACGTCGTTGAGCACGACATGCTCGCTCCGTACCTCGCCATCGGTGCCCTGCAGCACTGCGTCGAGCCCGCGACGGTGCGAGATCCGATGCTCGCCCGCGGCAAAGGCAAGGAGCGCGCTACCTGCCCCGTCGCGCGCGACCGATGTCAGAAAGCCGACCCGCCCGAAGTTGACGCCAAGCAGCGGTATCGGGCGATGCTGCAGGACGTGCACGCCACGGAGGAGCGTGCCGTCGCCACCAAACGTGACCAGCAGGTCGATGTGATCGGGATCGAGCACCGGTAGCGGCGCCGGACAGATGGCGTTGAGCTCCGCGTCGGCGCTCAGTGACCAGCCGCGCTCTGACGCGAGGCGGATGGTGTCGTCGAGCGCGGATTCGAGCCCGGCATATCGCGGATTGCCGATCAGCCCGATCCGCACGATCGCCTCAGCGCGCGCGAGTCAGCGGGAGGACCGACCGGACCCGGGCGCAGATGGCACCAGCCGTGAGGCCATGGCGCTCCAGCTGCTCGTTGCGGGGTGCCTGCACCATCAGCTCGTCGGCAACGCCAACCGCAATCACATGCACATGAGGATGCGACTCTTGAAGCACGCGGGCCATCATCGCGCCGAAGCCGTTGACGACCGTACCCTCTTCGACCGTGACGATGACGCGACAGGTGGCCGCAAGCGCATCCAGCATGATCGCATCATAGGGCTTCATGAACCGGGCGTTGACCGCTGCGGCATCGATGCCATCAGCCGCCAGCATTTCGGCAGCCCCGAGCCCGGGCAGCGCCATCGTCCCCACACCGAGGATCGCGACATCGGCGCCATGCTTGAGCAACTCCCACGTTCCGTAGGGCACGGCGTCGACACTGCCAATCGGATTGGGGTCGGTCGGCGCCTTGTCACGCGGATAACGAGTGCAGAACGGTCCGTCATGTGCAAGCGCGGTGCGCATCAGGCCGACCAACTCATCGGCATCCTTCGGCGCGGTCACCGTCATCCCGGGAACAGCCAGCATATAGGCAATGTCGTACAGACCCATATGCGTCTGCCCGTCTTCGCCGACGACGCCCGCGCGATCCATGCAGAAGAGTACCGGCAATTTCTGGACGGCGATATCGTGAATGATGTTGTCATAGGCGCGCTGCAGAAACGTCGAGTAGATGGCAACGACCGGCCGGATGCCCTGCGTCGCCAAGCCGCCGGCGAAGGTTACCGCGTGACCCTCCGCTATGCCGACATCAAAGAAGCGTTCGGGAAAACGCTTGGCGAAGATGCTGGTGCCGGTGCCGCTCGGCATTGCCGCCGTGATCGCCACGACTTCGGGATGTTCCTCGGCAAGCGCAGTCAGCGTGTCGCCGAAGACCTGCGTCCACGTCGGCGGACCGGTCGGCTTCTTCCGTGCTTCGCCGGTCTTCGGGTCGTACGCCGCCAGCCCGTGCCATTTCTCGCGGTTCGCCTCGGCGAACGAAAATCCCTTTCCCTTCTCGGTGAGCACATGCAGCACGCGCGGCCCCTTCATCGGGCCTACGAACGCGAGCGTGTCGCAGAGCTTGTCGATGTCGTGCCCGTCGATCGGGCCGAAATAGCGGAAGCCGAGCTCCTCGAAGAGCATCCCCTCGGAGAAGAGGTTCTTCACCGACTCCTCGACGTTTCGCGCGAAGCCCACCACACCGTCACCGAAGACGTCGCCGAGCTTGAGGGTGACGCGCTTGACACGTTCGCGCAGGCGATCGGTGCGCGGATTGGCGACGACCGTGCCCAGCAGCTTGGCGATGGCGCCGACATTGGGCGAGATGCTCATCCCGTTGTCGTTGACGATGAGCAGGATGTCGCGGTCGCCGTGACCGGCGTTGTTCATCCCTTCGTAGGAGAGTCCGCAGGTCAGGGCACCGTCGCCAACGACGGCGACGACCTTGTTGTGCTCGCCCTTGAGGTCGCGCGCGGTGGCCATGCCAAGCGCGGCCGACACCGCAGTGCCGGCATGGCCCGCGCCGAAGTGGTCGTGTGCGCTCTCGTCGCGCTTGAGGAAGCCGGAGATTCCACCCACGGTGCGCAGGGTCGGAAAGTCGGCGTTGCGCCCGGTCAGCAGCTTCCAGGCATAGGCCTGATGGCCGACGTCCCAGAGGATCTTGTCGGTGGGAGAATCGAATTGATGCAACAATGCAATCACCAGCTCGACCACGCCAAGGGACGCGCCAATGTGGCCGCCAGTGACGGATACGCAGTCGATCAGCCGTTCGCGCACTTCGTGGGCAAGTTGCACCAGCTCCGGTCGCGTCAACTTGCGGACATCGGCTGGGCCGGTGATGCGGTCGAGCAGCGGCACGGTTGCTCCCGTGAGAGTGTCGATCAGGACGGTCGCGTCACAATATACCGCGCCAGCGCAGCCAATGACGCGGTCGCGAGTGGAACGTCCCGCAATTCGGCGAGGGCCCGTTGCTGGTGCCTGACGGCCTCCGCCCTCGCAGCGACGACGCCGAGAACGCTGACGTAGGTCGACTTCGAGAGCGCGGCATCACGACCGGCAGGCTTGCCGAGTTCTTCGGACGTTCCCGTGGCGTCGAGCACATCGTCGGCGACCTGGAACGCGATGCCGATTTCTTCCCCATATTGTCGCAAGGCGTAAAGCACCTCCGGCGAAGCCTCCGCCGCGATCCCGCCGAGCACGGCCGCGGCGCGAATCAGCGCGCCGGTCTTGCCGCGATGGACGGCCGCCAGCTCGTCGAGCGTCAGGGTGCGGCGTTCCGCCTCGAGGTCGAGCCACTGCCCTCCCACCATGCCGCGGATACCGCCAGCCTCGAACAGTTCACCGGCCAGTGAGCCGACCGCTGCGGCATCGAGTCCGAGCGCGCGCGCGGCATCAGCCAGCACTTCCCCGGCGACAGGTACAAGGAGGTATCCCACTTCGGTGGCGATCGGGATATCGAACGCGCGATGTGTCGTTGGCCGCCCGCGCCGGACATCGTCATCATCCATGCTGGGGAGATCATCGTGCACGAGCGAATAGGTGTGCACGATTTCCACTGCCGTCGCGATGCCCGCAATGGCGAGAGATGTCCCACCGCAGGCGCGGTACGCGGCAAGCACCATCGCGGGCCGCACCCGCTTGCCGGGGCTGCGGAGTGCATAGGCAACGGCTTCACCAAGCCTGCCGCCGATCGAGGTTCCCAGGCGCTCGGCACATCGGTCAAGTTCTGCGTCAACGAGTTCACGGGCTTCGCCGAGCAGGGCGAGCGCGTCGCCCGGCCCGGAGTCTTCAGCCATCGAGTGGTTCGAAACGGAGCGGGCCGTCGCCCGAGGTCGAGTCGTCGAGCACCTGGCGCACCCGGATTTCGGCCTCGCTCAGCCGCGCTTCGGCCGCCTTGACCCGACCAACGCCTTCCTCGAAGAGCTCGAGCGCGAGCTCCAGTTCCAGCGTGTCGTCTTCGAGACGCCGCACGATCTCCTCCAGGCGCTTGAGGTCGTGCCCCAGCGAGATGGGTTCCGTCATGAATTCTCCACACGCGCGGCGACCGCGCCATCGGTGAGCGTCAGGTTGAACGCAGTGCCAGGCGGCAGCTGGGCAACATGGCCGAGGACCCGGCCTTCAGCATCGCGAGCGAGCGAGTATCCGCGGCCAAGAATGGCGATGGGCGAAAGGGCGTGGAGCTGGGCCGCGAGGCGGGTAAGCGTGCTCCGCTTGCCAGCAACGGCGCGAGCAAGCGCGGGCGCAAGACCCGCGCGGGCACGAAGCAGCTGTCGCTCTGAGCCGTGCAACTGCTGAAGCAGCGCCGCGCCGATGCGATCGCGCGTCCGCTCGAAACGGGCACGGCGGGTGCGTAACAGGAGCTGCAATGCCCGCTGCAGCGCGGCGCGCGCGTTTGCCACCTGCACCGCGACATCGCGACGGTCTGGCAGCGCGAATTCCGCCGCCTGCGATGGCGTTGCCGCACGAACATCGGCAACCAGATCGGCGAGCGTGACATCAACCTCGTGTCCCACCGCACTGATCACCGGCACGTGACAGGAAGCGATGGCGCGGCAGAGTGCTTCGTCGTTGAAAGCGGCGAGATCCTCCTTGCCGGCGCGCCCCCGGGGGCGGGGGGGGCGGGGGAGGGGGGGGGGCGGGGGCGG
>JBEPVV010000060.1:0-8310 GCA_041690795.1 Gemmatimonadota bacterium
CGTCAGGATGGCGTCGAGCCAGCGCGCCGTGACCAGCCCCAGCGCCGCGCCGGCGGCGCCACCGACCACTGTCAGCAGCAATCCCTCCAGCAACACCTCGGCGAGCACGGTCGTGCGCGCAATGCCGATGGCGCGAAGGGTCGCGATTTCGCCGATCCGCTCATTCACGGTGATGGCGAGCAGGGTTCCGACAAGAAGCACCGTCACGACCAGCGCAATGGACCCCAGGATCAACGAGAGCTGGCGGAAGTAGCTGAGCCGCAGACGGAACTGCCCCATCATGTCGGCGATGCTGCTGACGGTGACAGCCGGATAGCCCCGCTGCAACCGCGCGGTCGCGGTATCAACGCCGCGACCATCTGCAATTCGCACCATCAGCATCGACACCCGGTCGATCGCCCGTGCCCCGGACAATTGCTGCGCGACGGATAGGACCACCGCAATCGACGACTGATCCCTCGCATCGTAGATGAAATGCGTCACACCGCGGACGACAAGGTGCCGTTCGGTGCGCGAGGTCGCGCTGGCCGGATCGAGCCTGCCGATCAGTGTGACCGGGTCGCCCGGGCGGAGTCGCAGCCGGCGAGCGGTCGGTTCACCAACGAGCACACCAAGCGTGTCCGCGACACCAAGATCATTCCCGCTCTGCACGTGGTAGATCCCCTGGCCGTCGGGCGTCACGCCGTACACAACCAGCGGCACGTTGGCGTCATCGCGGCGAAGGTAGGCGGTGGTGCCCAGCACGGCGCCGACGGAGGCGACGCCCGGTTCGCTGCGCAGTGCGCGCAGCATGGCGCTACCGCTGTCGATCGTTGCCTCGGTATCGAAGGGCAGCGTTCCGCGCGGGGTCACTCGCAGTTGAAATCCCCGGCTCATCAACAGCTGACCGAACGAGCGCTCAATTCCTCCGCTGAGCAGCACCATGTCAAGGAGCAGTGCGGTCGCGATGGCAATACCGAGCAGCGAGAGCGCCGTGCGCGCGCGATGACGCAGCAGGTCGCGGATCGCCCAGCGCCACGTCATGCGCCCCGGCTCCACAGCTCGAGCGGCGGCAGTCGCACCAGGCGCCATGCGGCCAGCGCGCCGGCGCCGAGCCCGAGGACGACGGAGAGCGCGACCGCGAAGGCCAGTGTTTGCAGGGTGATTTCGGAAAAGATGAGCGTCGTGGCATACGCCCGCTGATAGTGCGCGTTGACCGCCGCACCGGCGAGCAGGGCGATGGCCACGCCGATGATCGATCCGGCAATGGCGACGAACGCCGCTTCGAGCATCAGCGAAATGAAGACGGTGCGCCGGGAAATGCCGGTAAAGCGCAGCACCGCGACATCGCGTCGCCGCTCGTCGACCTTGAGCAGCATCAGGCAGAGGAGGAAGACCGCGCTGGCCAGCACCGAAATGATGGCGATGGCCCGATGAAAGCGGCTGACGACGAGAAACGTCGTCGATGACTGGGCGGCGATCGTGCGTGAGGGCGTGACCTCGAAACCGAAGGCGTTGCGATCGAGGCGCACTGCGGTGCTCTCGGGGTCGATGCCCGGGCGCAGCACAACGCCCATGCGATCCACGCGGTCTGGTTCGCCGAGTAACGCGGCCAGGTCGGCAAGATGGAAGCGAACGTTGTAGTCGCGGCGCATGATCGTGGCCGGGTCGGCGCGCGGTTCGTAGATCGCGACGACGCGTGCGGTGGCGGCGGCAACGTGAAACGTGGTGGATATGCCCACGGTGTCGCCGACGTGGAGATGCGCGGCGTCGGCGAAGCGGTGTTCGATGGCGATGGGTAGTGGCGATGCCTGCGAGAGCGCCGGACTCACCCGGAGCACGAGGAGCGCCAGCGCGCAGAATCGATTCACCGTCGGACGGCGAATCCTATTCCGGTGAAGTATCGATCGGCCGCCTGGTTGAGTCCGATGCCGATGCGCGCGTCGAGCTGGAGATTGTTCGTGAGCAGGAGCATCAGACCCGAGTTGAGGTATTGCGTCGATGGCGTTCCGGCACTCCCCCCAATCGGCTCCTGGCTGAAGGCCTCGCCGTAGAGCTGGATCCGCTTCGTCGCCTGATACTGGATCGAGAGCGACGCGACGCCCTGGGATCCCTCGTCTGCGGCCCGCGTCACGAAGAACTCAACGCCAGCGCTCCACGGTCCCGATGCCTCCCAGCTCAGCAGCAGAGCGCCACCGGGCAGGACGCGGTGCGCGCTGATCGCGCTGCCACTGGGCACCGTCGCCTTGACTTCAAACGAAAGGGCCGGCAGCAACGCGCGCTGGCTGGTCGCCATGACCTTGGTGCCGATGTAGACGTCGTCGCGGCCCCGAATTGAGGCCGCGCCCGGTTCATCACCCTGTTGAATCAGGTAGTTGTCGCTGACACGAATCTCGGCCCATGACGTGACACCTATCCTCACCATCGCCTCGGGAAGCGAATGCTGATGTCCGGCGTCGGTGCCGCGTCCCTGCTGGTACGTATAGCCCAGCTCGAGCTGGATGCGGCCCCGGGCGACCGAATGCGTTCCGTCGGTGAAATCGGGGCGGTCGGTGTCGATGGGCAGCGGGTCGGCAGCCTGCCCATGCGCGACCGCGGCGACACACACGGCCAGCGCAAACACACTGCCGATCACGCGAGCCATTGCCGCACCGTTCCGAAGACGAGGTATCCGTTCAGCAACGCGATGACTGCCGCCATCCCCCAGGCGATCGCGGTGGTCAACGGGCGATTGACGAATACACCCATCTTCCGCTTGGACGACGTGAACCACACCAGCGGAACGACCGCAAACGAGAGCTGAAGCGAGAGCACGACCTGGCTGAGGATGATCAGTGACCCGATCCCCTTCTCCCCGTACATCGCCGTCACGAACACCGCAGGAACGATCGCGATCAGGCGGGTGATCATCCGACGAAGCCACGGCGGAAGTGAGATGTCGAGAAAGCCCTCCATCACGATCTGCCCGGCCAGCGTCCCGGTGATGGTGGAATTCTGGCCTGACGCCAGCAGTGCCACCGCAAAGAGCACGCTCGCCAGGGAGGTACCGAGGAGCGGCGCCAGCAGCTTGTGGGCGTCGCCGATGTCGGCCACGTCCTCGTGACCGGTGCCGTGAAATGTCGCGGCGGCAAGCACGAGAATCGCTGCGTTGATCAGGAAGGCGACCACCAGTGCAACGGTCGAATCGAGCACCCCATGCTTGATCGCATTGCGCTTGGAGGCCTCGTCGCTTCCGATCCGCCGTGTCTGCACCAGTGCAGAATGCAGGTAGAGGTTGTGCGGCATCACCGTCGCGCCCAGGATCCCGATGCCGATGTAGAGCATGCCGGGATTGGTGATGATCTGCGCGGTGGGGAGAAATCCGTGCAGCAGCGGCGCAAACTCTGGACGAGAGAAGATCATCTCCGCGCCGAAGCAGACCCCGACCGTCGCGACCAGCGCGATGATGAATGCCTCGAGCCAGCGATACCCGCGGTGTTGCAGCAGCAGGATCAGCAGCACATCGAGTGACGTGAGGATGACGCCGATGAGCAGCGGAATGTGAAAGAGCAGGTTCAGCGCGATCGCTGAGCCGATGACTTCGGCGAGGTCGCACGCCGCGATGGCGATCTCGCACAGGATCCAGAGCACGAACGACACCGGCCGGGAGAAGTGGTCACGGCACGCCTGCGCCAGGTCGCGACCAGTGGCGATGCCAAGCTTCACGGCGAGCGACTGCAGCAGCGTTGCCATCAGGTTCGATAGCAGCACGACGCTGAGCAGCGCATAGCCGAAGCGAGCACCGCCGGCGAGATCGGTCGCCCAGTTTCCGGGATCCATGTAGCCGACGGCGACCATGTATCCCGGACCGGCGAAGGCGAGTGCCTTCCGCCACCAGGGGCCACCCTTCGGGACGTCGATCGTGTGATACGATTCGGGGAGCGAGGGCCGGCTGCGCAGATGACGCCAGCCCGGTTCTGCTTCGGCCGACTCCGGCAGCGGTGGGGTGGACACGGCGTTCATCGTTCGGTCCGCGCACAGAGCAGTTGCTGCGCGATCTCCCGGCCGATCACGCGCCGATCACCAGCAAGCAGCACCGTGACCGGTCCGTTGAACGGCTGCTGATCGAGCACGTTGATCGTGGCACCGGGAATCAATCCCGCGTCTGCCAGCCAGCGGAGGCGATCTGCGGCGCCGGTGTCGACGCGCGCGATGGTTACCGTCGCACCGACCTCGATGCCGGCGAGCGGCGTGGTGGACAGGTCGATCATCTGCCCGTCGGCGGCGGGGATGGGATCGCCGTGAGGATCGAAGCGCGGGTCGCCCAGGGAGTTCGACATCCGTTCGACCAACGCATCGGACACGGCGTGCTCAAGCTGCTCGGCCTCGTCGTGAACGCCGTCCCAGGTGTAGCCAAGATGGGAGACGAGATACGTCTCGATGACGCGGTGGCGTCGAAGCATCCGCAGTGCCGCAGCGCGTCCCTGGGGGGTGAGCGTGACGCCCTTGTATGGGAGATGCGTCAGCAAACCTGCTTCTGCCAGCCGCTTTACCATTCCGCTTACCGACGGGGCCGCGAGGTCGAGCGCGTCGGCGATGGAGGTCGTGGAGGCGGTCCCGCTGGCCTCGGAAAGCTGGTAGATGACCTTGAGGTAGTCTTCAACCGAGCGCGACAGCTCGGTGGCGCATTGTTTAGTCACGCCTAACTCTAGAGATTTGTCAGGCGTAAGTCAACACCCGCCAGTCTCTTAGCTACTACCGATTAGGGCCGCTTGCGGCCGGCCTTCTGGATCGGAGACCTCGGCGGCTTCTTCATGCCGCCGCCGCCCTTCTGGCGCTGCCCGGGGACGGTCATCGTGTCGCGGGCGGGACCCCGCTGTTCAGGGACCTTCTTCTTCGGTTCGTCGGCCACAGGTTTCCCCTTCGTGATGTGGATGCGCGCGTCCGTCTACCGGCAAGATATCGCGCTCCTGTCAGCCGCCGCGACTCTCGGTTCGTCGCCACGCGTCGATCACCGGCGTGAGAATTCGTTCGGTCATGCCCCAGAGAAATCCCTGGACCAGCTCGTAACCACCGACCTCGCGCAGTGTCCCGCCAATATCAATCGAGCGATTGCGGGCGACTCCATCGGCGAAAAAATCCGCGAGTGGAACCCACGCCGACGCCGTGACTTCGGCACTGATGCCAGCGGGACCTACCGACGGAAGCACGAAGACAAACGGCCGGACGGTCAGCCGCGGCAACCGCGGCGTGCGCGGAACCAGGTCGTCGAGTTGTGCACGATACCACTCCCGACGCAGAACGAGCCCGGTCTCTTCGCACGTTTCCCGGATAGCAGTTGTGAGAAGGTCGACGTCGGCCGGATCACGACGACCGCCCGGCAGCGCCACGTGACCGGACCATGGATCACCGGCTCGCTCCGCGCGAACGATCAGCAGCAACTGGTCGGGGTCCGGTGCGAGGATCACGGCGACGGCCGCTTCCGGTCGATCGGTTTCGCTGACCACGACCGGTGGGCGACTTGCCATTTCGTCGATCAGCGCGTCGAGCACAGCTCAGCGCAGATGGCGCGTGAGAAACCCTACCGTCGCACCGAAGAGGGCCTCGGCGTGTGGAGTCGGACCGGTCCACGGGTGCTGGCTGCCGAACGCATGCCGGCCCCCTTCGATCCAGTATGACTCGAACTTCGCGCTGCTCGCACGGGAGGCGAGCAGTCGACCCTCGGCAGTGGGAACCGTCTCGTCCTCCGTGCCATGAATGAGCAACCAGGGAATGGTGAGCGCGGCGGCGGCGGCTTCGATGTCGAATCGATCAGGATTCGCGAGCGCGTCTTCGACAATTTCGTAGTGCATCGGCAGCTGCTGCCGGGTTCGCGTGTTCTCGACGTTGATCGTACCCAGTCGCCTCCATGCGGCTACCTCGGCGTCAGTGTAGCGACGAATCGTCGAGATCGCGGCCCAGGTGACGACGGCATGGATCGCCGGTGTTTCGCGCGCCACGCAGAGCACGACACCGCCACCTCTCGAGTGACCGATGATGCCGAGCGAGGAGGGCGCCGCAAATCCGAGCGCGCCGGCCGCCATCCGGTCGATCACGAGTTCGATGTCGGCGATCTCACGCGTGTATGTGTTGCGCGCAAAGCGATCGAGGAGGGTGAAGTTGCCGTCAGCGTCGACGCCTGAACCGCTGACGGAGAGGTTGACCGCCGTGAATCCCGCGCGGGCAAGGCGCTCGGCCATTGCCGCCAGGAACCCGAAATCCTTGAATCCCTTGAAGCCATGGACGATGAGGACGCCGGGCTGCCGGGCACCGCGCGACGAGGAACGCACATCGATGAAAATCGGGCCGAGCGCGCCGGCGATTTCGTGATGAGTAAGCGTGACCGTGGCCATGGCGTAACCTAGCTGCCGGTCACTGCACCGCCGGGTCGAGTAGCGTCACCTCCGTGCGGGTCGCGTCGAGAGTCGCGCTGATGCCGATCGGCAGCGTCCATTGCTCCGGAACGTGGCCGATCGGAAAGCCGTGTGCGACTGGGATTCCGAGTGGCTCGAAATATCCACGGAGCACGTTGTCGAGTCCGAACGCCCCTTCGAAGGTCGCGTGACGCATCCGCGAGAAGTGCCCGATGGCAACGCCCGCGAGACGCGCGAGAACGCCGGACAAACGCAAGTGCGCCAGCATCCGGTCGATGCGATACAGGTCCTCGCCGACGTCCTCGAGGAAGAGGATCGCCCCCTCAGGATCGGGGAAGTACGGCGTGCCGATCAGCGCCTGAATCAGGGTAAGGTTTCCTCCGATCAAGCGCCCAGTGGCTCGCCCCGGGACGATCGTGGTGATCCGCCCGCGCTCCGGTATCAGCACGCCGGGATTGCTGCGGAGCCTGCCAAGCGGCCCGGCGGCAACGACGCTCGTCAGCACGAGCTCGAAATGCTGACGCGAGAATGTCGGCATCGCAAAGCGCGCCATCGGGCCGTGAAACGTGACCACGCCCGTCATCGTCGTGAGCGCGTGGAGCAGGATTGTCACATCCGAATATCCGATCACCGGCTTGGGCCGTGCGGCAAAGGCCTCGAAGTCCACCTGATCGATGATGCGGTTCAGTCCGTTGCCACCGCGGAGGCACCAGATGGCATCAAGCGCGGGGTCGGCGATCGCGGTGTTCAGGTCTGCCAGGCGCTCTTCGTCAGTTCCCGCGAAGTAACCGTGCGCGCGGCCTGCGTTGGGCATGATCACCGGTTCGTACCCGAGCGCACGACAGAGTTCCTCGCCGCGCGTGACATGATCGCGCTCGAGCAGCGGGCCGGAAGGAGCCAGCAGCGCGATGCGCGCGCCGGGACGAAGGCGGGGTGGGCGTATCATCTTGGGCGGCATTGTCGCTCCGATTACGTTGACCGTTCCACCGAGGAGCAGCCTGTTGCGTTCATCCAATCCAACCCAGCTGGCCGCCGCGAAGGCGACGTTCGATGCTCGCAACGCCATGGCCGCAGAGTGGGCGGAATGGCTGGTCGATCGTGCCGGCTCGCAGAGCATTCCGCGGCCGTTGATCGAGCGCGAGTTCCGGCTCATCATCGATACGCTGATCGAGATGCTGGGGCCGCTCAAGGGCGAAGCCCGCCACGTCTGGTTGCGCGTCCTCGAACACTATGGCCGCACGGCCGCGGCCCGTGGACTCGCCGCCGGTGAAGTCGTCGAAGAACTGCAACAGCTCCGGGTGCTGCTGATCAAGTACATCGGCGGAGCGATCGCGGCAATGCGCCCTCGCCGGGCAGTAGCCGTGTTCCTGCGACTCAACGCGATCGTCGACAGCGGGATCGCGGCGGCCGTGGTGGGTTATACCGACGCGCTGGTGGCCTCGCTGCTCCTGACCGATCGCGACACAGCGTTGCTCACCGAAGCAACCGCCGACGACCTCAGCCGGCAACTCGACGGGCTCGAAGCCGAACTGTCGCCATTTTCAGGAAGGCACTGACCGCTCGTCAGTGCGGGGCTGCTCCTGCATCGTGTTCGGAGAGCGCCTCGTCAAGCAACCGTGCGAAGAAAAGTCGGCCCGCCGCATCCGCAGGTAACTCCTTGACGGTCGCGATGATCCCCTCCGATTCAGCCCCGATCCTGGTCGCCACCGCGCGATAGGCGCGCGCATCGCCTGCAGCTCGCGCAGCCTCGAGTTGCGGAACCATCCCGTTGACACGCCCTCGATCCTGCTCCAGTACCGCGATCAGCGAATCATGGCGCGTGTCACTTCCAGCGTGCCTCGCCCGCGGCGGTCGCCGCGCCAGCGACAGCGTGAGCGCCAAGCGCCGTATCGTCGGCGCATCGAGCCATCCTGCTGGCGGATACGCCATGCCGCGTTCC
>JBEPVV010000061.1:0-8118 GCA_041690795.1 Gemmatimonadota bacterium
GCGATACATCGAATACATGGACGTCGGTGGTGCGACGCGATGGACGAGTGCCGCGGTTGTGCCTCGTAGCGAGATCCTCGCCGCGATCGAGCGGGTTGCCGGGCCGGCGCAAGCAGTACCCCGGCACGACAACCCGCACGCGCCAGCCGCGCGATTCCGCTTTGCCAACGGACAGATCGCCGGTGTCATTGCCTCCACGACCGAGCCCTTCTGCCGGGACTGCGACCGGGTGCGCGTCACCGCGGACGGCGTCATCTACCTCTGCCTCTATGCCGTTGACGGCATCGATCTCAGGACCCCGCTGCGCGCCGGAGCGACTGACGCCGACTTGCTGGCCCTGATCAGCGAGGCCTGGTCGGCGCGCTCCGATCGGGGGGCCGAGGTCCGGGTTATGCTCGGTGAACGGGGTACGCTCGTGCCACTCGAAGGGCTGCGCGCTGACCCGCGACGCGAAATGCACGTGCGGGGCGGGTGAGGCTTCGCCGATTTTTCGAAACCCTGACGCGACTTTTCCCGTCAATCGTGTATCCTAGCTCCTGTATTCCTGTGACTTGACCGCTCCTTCAACGTCGGGACCGACTCGATGCTGCATTCTCGTGTAACCGTTCTGCGCGGGCTCTCCGCCCTCGTCCTACCGGCCATTGCCGCCGGGTCGCTCGGCGCCCAGGCCGCCAAGCCGCTGCCGATCAAATACTCGGGTCCGGCCACGGTCCGTGCGATCACCGCCGGCGACCTGATGACCCGCCTCTACATCTACGCCGATGACTCGATGGGTGGTCGCGATGTCGGCACCATCTACCATCAGAAGGCAACCGCCTACATCGAGCGCGAGGTTCGCAAGCTCGGCCTCAAGCCCGGCGGGACCAACGGCAGCTACTTCCAGGACATCCAGGTGTTCCATCGCAGCTTCGACGTTGCCTCGACGTTGACCGTTGATGGGGTCAGCTACAAGGGTGGCGTTGACTTCCTCGCCAACACCAGCGGCACCGCACGCAAGGTCACCGACGCGCCGGTGCTCGTCTGGTACATCTTCGATTCGACCTTCACGCCGACGGCTGAACAGCTTGCCGGCAAGGTCATCGCAATGCGGACGGCGCCACAGCCGGCGGGCCCTGCGCTGCAGGCGTGGCTCAAGACGCCCGCATATACGATGTACCAGAAGGTGTTCGCTGGTACTTCCGGGGCGCTGGGCACGATCGCCGCCCGCTCCGACTCGTTCCCCGCGGCGCAGGTCGCGGCCATCACCGATCAGAACGGCGATGGCGTGATGCTTCTCGACGACAACGCGCCGCTGTCGATCGTGGTCACCAATCGCGTGATTGACTCGATTCTTGCGATGCCGCTCAGCACGGCGCCATCAGGCACGGTCGGCAAGCCGATCAGCGCCGAGATGCATTTCAACGACGCACCGCGGCCGGGCCGCAACGTGATTGCCATCCTGCCCGGCAGCGATCCCAAGCTCCGGGGCGAGTATGTCGCGATCGGCGCGCACAATGATCACGTCGGCACGGCAACGCGTCTGGTGGGCGAGCATGACTCGCTCAAGGTCTACAACACCATCGGTCGACCGGCCGGCGCGGAGGGCGGCCACACCGGCCCGCTGACCGCCGAAGAGTGGGCGAAGGTGAACGCCGGGATCGACTCGCTCCGCAAGATCTATCCGTCGCGCCCGGACTCGATCTTCAATGGCGCCGACGATGACGGCTCGGGCACCGTGTCGGTGCTCGAAATGGCTGAGGCGTTTGCCAAGGGTTCCGTCAAGCCGAAGCGCTCGATGCTGTTTATCTGGCACGCGGGCGAGGAGCACGGCATGTGGGGGTCGGGCTACTTCACCGATCATCCGACCGTGCCGCGCGATTCGATCATGGCCGAGATCAACATCGACATGGTCGGCCGGGGTGCGGCGACCGACGTCACTGGGCGTGAGAAGGAAGGCGCCATCGTCCACGGTGGCGAGAAGTACGTGCAGTTGGTGGGATCGCGCCGCTTGTCGACCGAACTGGGCGACCTGGCCGAAGCGGTGAACAAGGGCAAGGACTACGGCTTCAAGTTCGACTATTCACTCGACGCCAACGGTCATCCGCAGAACATCTACTGCCGCAGTGACCATGAGAAGTATGCCGCATGGGGTATCCCGGTGGTCTTCTTCACCACCGGCGGCCATGCCGACTACCATCAGGTCACGGACGAACCGCAATACATCCGCTACAGCCACATGGCCAACCTCGATCGGATGATCTTCGACCTGGCCGTACGCGTTGCCGATCTCGATCATCGTCTCGTCGTCGACGGCAAGAAGATGGATGATCCGCACGGGGCGTGTCAGCAGTAACTTTGACGATCGCGCGGGCGGATCGTGTGGGGGCGGTGCCTCGGCGCCGTCCCCATTGTCACACTTATCCATGGATGCATGGTGAACACGCGTTTTTCATTTGGCCGATTTGTGGGAACGTTCGCGCTCGTGACGCTGATCGCAGAGGGACTCTCCGCGCAACAGCACTGCCCGGCTACTGCGTCCGGGCCGCTTCCGCTCAAGTATCAGGGCGGACCGACAGTGGCGGCCATCACGGCCTGCGACCTGATGGCCCGCCTGTATATCTTCGCCGACGATTCGATGCTGGGGCGCGAAGTCGGCACGCCCGCGCATCTCCGGGCCACCGCGTATATCGAACACGAGGTCCGGGCTCTCGGCCTCAAGCCGGCCGGCGACAGTGGCGGGTATTTTCAGAATATTCCGGTGACGGCTCGGACCTTCGACAGCGCGTCGACGATCACCGTCGCGGGATCGATTTTTCATGGCGCGACTGATTTCGTCGCGGCAACCTCCGGCCGCGTGCATCAGCTGGTCGACGTCGGAGTGGTGTTCGCGGGTTCGATTCTCGACACCACGAACATCCCGGCGCTCGACAAGACGCTAGGCAAGCTGCTCGTGTTCCTGCCGCCCCCCCCGGGAACCGACGAGGCCGCGATCGAGGCCACGCCGGTATTCCAGCGCTGGTATCAGATGTACCTCAGTGGCGCCGGGCGCGTGATCGTCGTCGGGCCATCGTTGCCAGCGCCCATGGTGCAGGCGGCGGTGACGGGGTCAGAGCTCACCTTCGAGAACAGCGAAGCACCGATCGAGTTGATTGCCACGGTGAACGTTGCCGAGGCGATGCTGGGCGCATCGCTCGGGTCGGTGGCCAAGGGTGCGGCGGGCCAGCCGGCCTCGACGGCGCTGCGGTTCAGGAGTGAGCCCAGGCCGGGCCGCAACGTCGTGGCAATTCTTCCCGGCTCGGATGCCTCGCTGCGCGGCGAGTACGTCGCCATCGGCGCGCACAACGATCACATCGGCGTCGCCGATGCCTCCGTCGATCACGACTCGCTCAAGGTCTTCAATGCGTTGGCGCAGCCGCAGGGTGCCGACGCGGGCGGCGCGCACTCGCCGACGCTCGAAGAATGGAGCACGATTCGCCACGCCGTCGATTCGCTGCACCGCATTCACGGCGGTGCGCGCCCTGACTCGATCTACAACGGCGCTGACGACGACGGCAGTGGCACCGTCTCGGTGCTCGAGATCGCCGAAGCGTTCGTCAAGGGCGCGACCAAGCCGAAGCGCTCGCTGCTGTTCATCTGGCACGCCGGTGAGGAAAAGGGGTTGTGGGGGTCGGAATACTTTACCGACCATCCGACAGTGCCGCGCGATTCGATTGTCGCAGAGCTCAACCTGGACATGGTCGGTCGAGGCCAACCCGCCGACGTGACCGGCACCACGAAGAGCGGCGACCTGATTCATGGCGCAGCGAACTATCTGCAGATCATCGGATCGCGCCGACTGTCGACGGAGCTGGGCGACCTGGTCGAGCAGGTGAACAAGGAGCGGGGTCTTGGCGTGACGTTCGACTACGCTCTTGATGCCGACGGCCACCCCGAGAACATCTACTGCCGGAGCGATCACGCCGAGTACGCGCGCTACGGAATTCCAATTGCGTTCTTCACCACGGGCGGCCACGCCGACTACCACCAGGTCACCGACGAAGCGGAGTACATCCAGTACCGGCACATGGCGGTGGTCGATGAACTGGTGTTCGACATCGCGCTGAAGGTCGCCGGTCTCGACCACCGCGTCGTCGTCGACCATCCCAAGCCCGATCCGCATGGGGCCTGCCAGCAGTAGCCGGAGCGGAGGCGGGGCTCAACCCGCGGTGCGCGTGTCGCGTACCACGCGCGAACGCTGCCTTTTCCCCACATTGAAACGAGCGCTGTGATCATGGTCACTCTCCGTTCCTTCGCGCGTGCCGGCGTCGTCGCCGCCGCCGCGCTGTGCGTCAACACCCCTGCCATGCTGGCACAGCAGAAGTGTCCCGCGACCTCGGGCGCGACGATGCCGCTCAAGTACCGGGGCGGCCCCACCGTGGCGGCCATCACGCCTTGCGATCTCATGACCCGTCTATACATCTACGCCGACGATTCGCTGGAGGGCCGCGACGCGGGCAAGCCGAGTGCCATGCGCGCGACGGCGTACATCGAAGGGCAGATCCGTGCTCTCGGTCTCAAGCCGGCAGGCGACAACGGCAGCTACTTCATGAACATGCCGGTCACGACACTCGAGATCGAACGGTCCTCGACGATCACGGCTGCGGGTGCAACCTTTCATCCGGGCGCGGACTTCACCACCAACGCCGTCGGGGCCGATCGCGCGGTGACCGGCGACGTGATCTACGGCGGCGTGCTGGGAGACACGATGAATCTCCTCGCCCCGGATCAGGTGGCCGGGAAGATCGTAGTCGTGAAACCGGCAGTGCGAGTGGGTGGAGGGGCTGCCGGGTTTGCCGGTCGAGGGGCTCCGGTCGCGGGCGGTCGCCCCAATCCACTCGCTGGTGCGGCCGCGATCCTCACGGTATCGCCAAACTTGCCGCAGCTGGCCGGGCGTCCTACGCTGAACGACACGGTGCAGAGTGAGGGTCGTGCCGCGTATGCCGCCGCGCATCCCGCGCCTGCGGGTGGTCGTGGCGGACGCGGTGGTCGAGGCGGCCCAGGCGCCGCTGGCGGTGGTTTCAACTTGACGATCACGCCGTCGGTGGCGGCGGCACTCCTCGGCAAGCCGGTGGATCAGGCGGCCAAGGGAGATCAGGGCGTTGCCGGTGTCGCGATCAACGTCAAGTCGCTGGTCGTGCCGGCACCGACGCGCAGCGTGGTCGGCATCATTCCGGGCACTGATGCCAAGCTCAGAAATGAATACGTGCTGATTGGTGCGCATTCGGATCATATCGGGATGAACAACCGCCCCGAAGAGCACGATTCGATCAAGGCCTACAACGAAGTCGCCAAGGTGGAAGGGGCCGACTCGCGTGGCACGCCGCCGTTGACTGATGCGCAATGGGCGCGCATCAACGCGCTCAAGGACTCGCTTCGGAAGATCTACCCGGCGCGGCTCGATTCGATCAGCAATGGTGCCGACGATGACGGCTCGGGATCGGTGTCGATTCTCGAGATCGCCGAAGCGTTCGCCAAGGGGAAGATCAAGCCGAAGCGTTCGCTGATCTTCATCTGGCAGACGGGCGAAGAGAAGGGACTCTGGGGTTCGCAGTGGTTCACCAATCACCCGACGGTGCCGCGCGACTCGATCGTGGCCGACCTGAATCTCGACATGGTGGGCCGCGGTGAAGCGACCGACATCACCGGCCGGAGCAAGGACAGCGTCGAGCTGTCGGGCGCGAATAACTACCTGCAGCTGGTCGGGTCACGCCGGCTGTCGACCGAATACGGCGACCTGGCCGAGAGTGTCAACAAGACCGAAAAGGTGCCATTCAAGTTCGACTACTCGATGGACGCCAATGGCCACCCGCAGAACATCTATTGCCGGAGCGATCACGCGAACTACGCCCGCTACGGCATTCCGGTCATTTTCTTTACGACTGGCGGGCATGCGGATTATCACCAGGTGACGGACGAACCGCAGTACATCCGCTATGAGCACATGGCTCGTGTGGATCAACTGGTGTTCGACATCGCCGTGAAGGTGGCCGATCTCGACCACCCGGTGACGCGCGACCAGCCCAAGCCGGATTCGCCATTCGCCAGCTGTCAGCAGTAACTTCCCGAGGTTCCCGCGCGCATCGGCGAACGCCGGCGCGCGCGTGCCGTTTCCACCATCCCTCGGAATCGATGCCTCTTCACGTCGCCTTACTCGAGCCCCGGACCGCCACGGTTACTGGCGATGTTGCCCGGCGCTGCGCCGCGGTGGATGCCTCACTGCACCTCGTCAGCCCTGCCTTTGCCATCGACGATCCAGCGTTTCTCGGCGCGGGTCCAACCGACTGGGAGCAGCTGGATTGGTGGGTCCATCCGATGTGGCGCGACTTCCGCGACGCCATGAGTCGGGAGCGCTGCCTCTATTTCGCCGCCGATTCGGATCGCGACCCGGTGGATGCGCCGTTCAAGTCCAACAGCGTGCTCGTCTTCGGCACGGAAGAGCTCGGACTTCCCGACCGGATTCGCGAGAAGTATCCCGAGCGTGTGTTCGGTTTGCCGCGCGCCGCGAAGCGTAAACAGGATGACGCGGCGAGCGCAGTGGAGCTGACGCTCAAGTTCGCGGCGCAGCGTGCGAATCCCGATGCCAGGCCCGAGCGGCGGCGGCGCTGACACGCGTGCCGCCAACTTGGGTGCCCGTGTCGGTTCGATTAGGTTGAAATCGTGCCTGAACGCTCGGCATTGCTACCACCGGGAAGGCCAATGTTCGAAAAGATTACGGTAGTCGGCGCGGGAAATGTCGGTGCGACTGCAGCGCAGCGCGTGGCCGAAAAAAATCTCGCGCGCATGGTGGTCATGGTCGACGTCGCCGAAGGGGTTCCCCAGGGCAAGGCACTCGATCAGTGGCAGTCGGGTCCCATCGAAGGCTACGACACCCGCATCGTCGGCACCAACGACTACGCGCTGGCCGCAGGCTCTGAACTCTTCATCGTGACCGCGGGCATCGCCCGCAAGCCTGGCATGAGCCGCGATGATCTCGTCAAGACGAATGCCGGTATCGTCAAGTCGGTGGGCGAACAGATCAAGACGGCTTCGCCCAATGCCATCGTCATCATGGTGTCCAACCCGCTCGATGTCATGTGTTACGTCATGCGCCAGGCCACGGGCTTCCCACGCGAACGGGTCATCGGCATGGCGGGCGTCCTCGATACCGCGCGCTACCGGATGTTTCTCTCCGAGGCCGCGCAGGTTTCGGTTGAAGACATCCAGGCCATGGTGCTCGGCGGTCACGGTGATACGATGGTGCCGCTGATTTCGTGCACCACCGTGTCGGGTATTCCCATCACGCAGTTCCTTGCTCGCGACGTCCTCGACAGGATCGTCGATCGCGCGCGCAACGGCGGCGCTGAAATCGTGGCATACCTCAAGACCGGCTCCGCGTACTACGCGCCCAGCGCGGCCGCGGTACAGATGGCCGAGGCGATCGTGCTCGACAAGAAGCGGGTCCTGCCGTGCTCGGCGTGGTTGCAGGGCGAGTTCGGCCTGACCGACGTCTATTGTGGCGTGCCGTGCCTGCTGGGTCGCAAGGGACTCGAGCGCATCGTCGATATTCCGCTCAGCGCGGACGAGCGCGCGGCGCTGCACAAGTCGGCGGAAGCGGTGCGCTCGATCCAAGCGATCGTCTGAGCACGCGATGAACCGGCTCGTCGCGCTGTGGGCAACCACGGTGGGAAAGAAGGTGGCGATGGCGACCACCGGGATCATCATGATCGGCTTCCTGATCTCGCACATGATTTCGAATGTGCTGATCTTCCGCAATCCGATTCACCTCGACAACTACGGCGCGTGGCTGCGGTCGCTTGGCCCGGCGCTCTGGGTCGCGCGCGCCGGCCTTCTCGCGGCCGTGCTGATTCATATCGCCGCGGCCTATCAGCTCACGCAACGCGCCCACCGTGCCCGGCCGGTCGCCTATGCCAGGCACGAGAAACAGGTTGCGACCTATGCCTCGCGGACGATGCGCTGGGGCGGAGTGCTCCTGGCGGTGTTCATCGTCTTTCACCTGCTGCATTTCACCACCGGCACGTTTCACCCGGACTTTCATCCGGGCGAAGTCGGTCGGAACGTGATTGTCGGCATGCGATCAACGCCGGTCGCCGTGTTCTACCT
>JBEPVV010000062.1:0-8150 GCA_041690795.1 Gemmatimonadota bacterium
GCGCGCTTGCTTTGGGAGCAAGATGTCGGAGGTTCAAATCCTCTCACCCCGACCAGAAACACGAAGCGAATCAATCACGTGCAATGCGTGGTTGGAAGTCAGGTACGGCTCATACGATATCCGCCGGAATCGGCGGTAATTCGCAACAGCATCCGGTCTCATCAGTCCGTTTTCTTACGAACCATTGACTCGGTGCGGCCGCGTAATGCGGTTGCCGTCGCATCTCCGCAAAGCGCAAGACGGTCCGGCCTCGCCTGCAGGCACCTGCAATCCGCGATCGCATCCGATCTGCGGCCAAGACGTTGGCCTTGACACCCTCCGCTGACACGAATAACGTATACGTTGACGTACACGTACGCACATCAAAAGGGTCCTGTACCCGCAACGGTGCAGCGATCTACTAGGGGGTTCTGCGATGCCGGAAGGTGGCAGCCAGGGCGAGATCGGCCTGGCGTCGATAAAGCGTGTCGGCTCGGGTTTGAATCGGCCCGAATGCGTGCTTGCCAATGCGCGAGGTGACTTGTTCACGTCCGATTGGCGTGGCGGCGTCGCACACATCGGTACCGACGGCACGCAGGCGCTTTACAAATGCGAGCTTCCGGGTGGAAGACCTGCGCGGCCGAACGGCATCGCGTTGCGCCGCGACGGGTCGTTCCTCTTCGCCGATCTCGGCATTGATACGGGCGGAGTCTTCGCACTGTCGCGGGACGGAACGGTCCGTCCGTTCGTCGTCGAGGTGGATGGCGTCGCGTTGCCGCCGTCGAACTTCGTGATGGAGGACACGCTGGGGCGGAGCTGGATCACCGTGAGCACCCGCCTTGTCCCTCGTGCTCTCGCCTATCGCCGTGAGGTCGCCGACGGTTTTGTCGTGCTCGTCGATCACCGTGGTGCGCGAATCGTCGCGGACGGCCTGGGCTACACCAACGAGGCTATCCTCGACGCGGCCGGCGAGTGGCTGTACGTCAACGAAACCTTTGCGCGGGTCACGTCGCGATTTCCCGTGCGGTCCGACGGTAACCTCGGTCCGCGCGAGGTCTATGCGGAATATGGTCCCGGAACGTACCCGGACGGCATGGCCTTCGACGAGAAGGGCCACCTTTGGGTGGTGTCGATCATCAGCAACCGGGTGTTGCGCATTTCTCCGGACCGGTCGATCACCACCATCGTCGAGGATGCGGACGCCGATCACGTAGCCTGGGTCGAGCGAGCGTACGCCGCCGGCGAAATTGGCCGGCCTCATCTCGACACCGCAAAAAGCGCCATGCTGCGGAACATATCGAGCATTGCCTTCGGGGGCGTCGACAGGCGCACCGTGTACCTTGGTTGCCTGCTTGACGACGCGATCTACGCCTTTCGCGCGGCCGACCCAGGACTCGCCCCGGCGCACTGGAACTGGCCGGCCTGAGGCGGAACGCTCGATGTCCCCGCGCCAAATAAAGCCCGTGGCATCTGCCCCCGCGAGCGGCTCGCTGGTGGAGTCCGCCTATCGGACGATGCGCCAGCGCATCCTCGACAACGTGTGGCCGCCGGGCTATCGCGCACTCGAACAGGAGATTGCCCTCGAACTCGGGATGAGCCGAACACCGGTACGCGAGGCGCTGAGTCGACTGCAGCGGGAAGGACTGGTCGAAGTCATTCCGCGCCACGGGATGAACGTGCTGCCCGTGTCCGCTGACGACATGCGTGACATTTACGAAATGCTCACCGCGCTCGAAGCGATGGCCGCCGAACTTGCCGTGCGCAGAAAGCCCAGCAAGGCGCAACTGAAGCCGCTCCTTGCCGCATCGCGCGATATGGGGCGTGCGCTCCAGGCTGACGACCTGGACGCGTGGGCTGCCGCCGATGAGTGTTTTCACCGCCATCTCATCATGTTGTCGGGCAACCGCCTGTTGATCGACGCGGTGCAGAACTGCTGGGACCGCGCGCATCGGGCCCGGATGGTCACGCTACGCATGCGTCCCAAGCCGATGCATTCGACGCGCGAGCACATGGACGTGGTGGAGAAGATCCGCGATGGCGATGCTCGTGGCGCGTTCAACGCCCACCGAGCACATCGCGAGCGGGGCAGCCGCGAGCTACTCGCGATCCTCGAACATTTTCGACTTAAGAACCTCTGAGAATCTCATGACCACCGCCATCGCTGCCCGTGTCCTCGACATCGCTGTACTGCCTGGTGACGGCATCGGCCCCGAAGTCATCGACGCCACCGTACCGCTGCTCGAGAAGCTCGCGCGCAATGCACCCTATGCATTTCGGTTCGCATCCCACCCCGCCGGCGCGCATCAGTACAAGGCCACCGGCATCGCGCTGCCGACGGCAACGCTCGCGGCCGCGCGCTCCGCCGACGCCACGCTGTTCGGAGCGATGGGGTGGCCCGAAATCCGCTATCCCGACGGCACGGAAATCGCGCCCCAGCTCGACCTTCGCGTCGAACTCGAGTTGTACGCTGGCGTGCGCCCGGCGCGGGCCATCCCGGGCGTCGCGCTTCCGCTCGCTGACCCGCGCGCCGCCAGCATCGATCTCGTGGTGGTTCGCGAGTCGACCGAAGGTCTGTTCGCCTCTCGCGGCAAGGGCACCCTGGACGAAGATCGCGAAGCACGCGACACGATGGTCATCACCCGCGCAGGCTCCGTGCGCGTGCACGATTTCGCGTTCCGGCTCGCGCAACGGCGCAAGCAGCGCGGGCGGCCGGGAGTCGTCACCTGCGTGGACAAGGCCAACGTATTTCTGTCGATGGCGTTCTTCCGCAAGGTGTTTGACGAGCGCGCGTCGCGCTTCCCCGACATCGAGGCACGCCACAACTACATCGACGCCACCGCCCTGGACATGATCAGGAAGCCGTGGGACTACGACGTGATGGTCACGGAGAACATGTTCGGCGACATCCTGTCCGATCTCACGGCGGGGCTCATCGGCGGCATGGGCATGGCGCCGTCCGCCGACATCGGCGACGAGCACGGATTGTTCCAGCCTTGCCACGGCTCGGCGCCCGACATTGCCGGAATGGGGAAGGCCAATCCCACGGCAACCATCCTGTCGGCGGCAATGATGCTCGACTGGCTCGCGGCCCGGACAGGCGTCGCAGCACTCGCGCAGGACGCCTTGCGGCTCGAGCGCGCGGTCGACGCGGTGTTCGCGTCTGGCAATGTCAAGCCGTCCGAATTCGGGGGCCGCGACGGCACCGCCGCCATTGCGGCCGCCGTGGGCTCCAACCTCTAGGGGACGCAGGGTGGCGAAGCTGCGCGTGCTGGGCGTGGGTGCCGGCTACTTCAGCCAGTTCCAGTATCTTGGCTGGAGCAACATCGCGGACGCCGAATGTGTCGCGGTCGTCAATCGCGATGCGGCGAAGGCGCGCGCACTGGCCGATCGCTATGGCATCCGCGAAGTGTTCGGTGACCTCGACGCTGCGCTGGATAAGATGAAGCCGGATCTTGTCGACTTGATCACGCCGCCGGCCACCCATCGCGAGTTCGCCGCGAAGACGATCGCCCGGGGCATTCCCACCATCTGCCAGAAGCCATTCGGCACGTCCTACGCCGATGCCGTCGCGATCACCGAACTTGCCGAGCGCGCCGAGGTGCCCCTTGTCATCCACGAGAATTTCCGGTGGGAACCGTGGTACCGGGAAGCGAAGCGCCTGATCGATGCCGGAAAGATCGGCACGCTGCACTCGGTCGCGTTCCGGCTCCGTCCCGGCGACGGCAAGGGACCGCGCGCGTACCTCGACCGCCAGCCGTACTTCCAGCAGATGCCGCGCTTTCTGGTGACCGAGACGGCAATCCATTGGATCGACACTTTTCGGTTCCTGATGGGCGAGGTTGCCGCGGTCTACGCGCGGCTGCGTCGGATCAATCCGGTGATCGCCGGCGAGGACGCGGGCTACATCGTGTTTGAGTACGCGAACGGTGCAATGGGCCTCTTCGACGGCAATCGTCTCAATGACCACGTCGCGGCCAATCCCCGCCGGACGATGGGCGAAGCGTGGATCGAGGGTTCTGGCGGCGTACTGCGTCTCGACGGCGAGGCGCGGCTATGGTGGAAGGCGCACCAGCAATCCGAGGTGTTGCATGAATACGATCGGGGTCCCGAGGACACGTTCGGCGGCGGCGCCTGCGAGTGGCTGCAGCGCCATGTCGTGGCTCATCTCATTGCCGGCGCGCCGCTGGAGAACACGGCGCGCGACTATCTCGCGAACCTGCGCGTGCAGGAGGCGGTGTACCGCTCCGCGGCCGAGGGTCGCCGCATCGAGCTTGCTTCTTTCGACCCGCTGTCGCCGAAACCCGTCGGCGCAGCATTCACGTGATCGTCGTCAAGGAGGAGTCCCAAATGATTCGCAGACAGTTCGTGCGGCAGATTGCCGGTGTCGTTGCCGTGACCGCAGTGATTGCTTTCGTGCCCGCGGTGCACGCCCAGACCGTCCTCAAGTTCAGCCACACCGACCAACCGGGCGGTGCGCGACAGAAGGCCGCTGAGTTGTTCGCGCAGAAGGTCGAGCAATACACGCAGGGCCGCTACAAGGTGCAGATCTACCCGGCAGGTCAACTCGCCAACGATCCCAAGAGTGTCGAGCAGCTGCAGCTGGGCGGCATCGATTTCACGGTGACCGGTACGGGCACTTACGCGACGCACATCCCGACGCTCAACCTGACCGCGCTTCCGTTCCTCGTCGAAAGCTATCCGCAGGGGTGGAAGCTGTACGACGACTCGAAGTGGATGCAGGACCAGTTCGCCAAAGGTCCGGCGAAGGGATTCCGCTTCCTGTTCCCCTTCGAGGCCGGCTTCCGGTCGATGACCACGAAGGAGCAGCTCGTCACGCCGGCGGATGCGAAGGGCAAGAAGCTGCGCAGCTTTCCCAACGAGATGATGCGCTGGCAGCTGGAGGCGATGGGTTTCAACGTGCAGATCATGCCGCTGCCCGAGGTATACCTGGCGATACAGCAGGGCGTCGTGAGCGGTCAGGAAAATCCCATCGACACGATTTCGGCCAACAAATTCTACGAGGTCGCACCCTACGTCACGCTGACGCAGCACGTGTATAGCCCGATTCCAATGGCCATCTCGGAGAAGACCTGGCAGAAGCTCTCCCGCGAAGACCAGGAAGCGGTGCGCAAGGCCTCGAAGGAAGCGTCGGAGTGGAGCCGGAAGGAAGTGAGCAGCAACGACGATCGGTTGCTCGCGGATATGACGGCGAAGGGAGCGAAGGTGTCGCGGCCCAATATCGGACCCTGGCGCGAGGCGGTGAAGCCCGTCTACGTGCAGGCGAAGGAAAAGTACGGTGCGGACGTTGACGCCATCCTTGCCGACGCAGACGCCGTACGCAAGGCCCTGCCTGCGAAGTAATGAGCCAGGTTGAATTACCCGCGAGGGTGGACACGGCCACTCGGCCGGTGGCTGGGCTGCTACCGGCCGGGCCGCCGGCCCCTGCGCCTGTCCTGTGGCTCGCGCGCATCGTGGACTGGAGCATCGTGCTGATCGGGGCAACGATGGCCACGCTCGTCTTCGCCAATGTGATCGTGCACAACCTGTTTCACGGCGACATCGCGTGGACCACCGAGTTCTGTGAGTTGCTCATGGTGTGGGTGACGTTTCTCGGCGGCGCCGCGGCGACCCGGCGCGGGGCCCACATGGTGGTCGGCGAGCTGGTCAACAGATTGCCCGGTGGAGCGCGGCGTCTTGCGTACGCCGCCATCCAGGTCGTCGTGCTGGTGACGCTCGGGCTCCTCGCCTGGTATGGCGTTGGCATCGCCGATGCCGGTCGCTCGAGCGAATTGACGGTGCTCGGGTGGCCGATGGCGACGCAGTACGTGGCGCTTCCAGTGGCGTCCGCAATCACAATGGTGTTCGTGGCTTGGGACCTGATCGAGATCCTGCGCGGCCGGACCTACGCGCAACGCTACGGTGAAGCGCACCCGTGATCCTGTTCGAGACCTTCGGGCTGTTCGTCTTCGCGACCCTGCTCGGCGTGCCGTTGGTCTACGGTCTGCTCGTCGCAACGGCGGGAATGATCTGGTGGAACGGGCTCACCCATCCGCTCACGTCGGTGTTCCTGACCTACATTGGCGGGGTCGAACCCTTCATCCTCATCGCCGTCCCGCTGTTCATGCTAGCCGGCGAAATCCTGTCGCGCGGTGGTGTGGGACTGCGCATCGTCTCCTTCGCGACGAAGCTCCTCGGCTTCCTGCCGGGAGGTCTCGGCATTGCGACCGTCACGTCCTGCCTGATCTTCGGCGGCGTTTCCGGCTCGGCCATCGCGGACACCGCAGCGATCGGATCGGTGATGGCGCCGGCGATGGTGCGCAAGGGCTACAAGCCCGCCTTTGCCGGTGCATTGATGTCCACGGCAGGCACGCTCGCGGTGATCATGCCGCCGTCGATCCCGATGCTCGTCTATGCCTTTGTCTCGGGCGCTTCGGTACGCGATCTGTTCATTGCCGGCGTCGTGCCGGCGGTCATATTTGCGGTCGGCCTTTCGATCGACTGCATCCGTGTAGGCAGGAGCACGGGATGCGATCGCGGCGACGCGCGTTCGCCGGCTCGCGAAATCTGGACGGCGTTCGTCGCCGCGTTTCCTGCACTGTTGATGCCGGTCATCATCCTGGGCGGCATCTGGACCGGAATCTTTACGCCGACCGAGGCGGCCGCCGTTGCCGCGGCTTACGGGCTTTTCGTGTCGATGGTCATATACAAGGATCTGCGAGCGCGGGATCTGCCCGAACTGCTGCTCAAGTCATTCACCACCAGCGCCGTGGTGATGGTGGTCATCGGCGCAACCTCATGCCTGGCATGGCTCATCACGGTCGAACAGGTTCCCGTGCAGATCGCGGGCATGGTCACGCACTACGCGACTTCGCAGTGGACGTTCCTGCTCCTCGTGAATATGGCGTTGCTGGCGCTGGGTTGCTTCATCGAACCGGTTCCGGCACTCATCCTCGCGGCGCCGCTGCTCGTGCCGTTGTCGGTCGCGTTCAAGATCGACCCGGTTCACCTCGGCCTCATCATGACCTGCAACTTCGCGATCGGGCTATACACGCCGCCGGTGGGCGGCACGCTCATGGTCGGAGCGCGGCTGGCGGGTGTCGGCATGGCAAGCGTGGTGAAGGCGCTGATCCCCCAGATGATGATCAGCGTGACGATCCTGTTCGTGATCACCTACGTGCCATCGATCAGCATGTCGCTGGTTCGGGCGCTGCGGTGAGCGGAGCGTCTGCCCACGCGCGAGCGGCAGCGATGGCCAAGACGCACGCCGCGGTCGCGCTCGGCCCCCGTTGCGGCCGCGACGCGACGGACGATGGCCAAGCAGGCGCTTGTCGCGGTCGAAGCCGACCACTTCCGCGCTAACCAGGAGGGATTGTGATGTACGTGGTGTCAGTCGAGTTCATTGTCCAACGGCAGCACGCCGCAGCGTTTCGCCGTGAGGTGGTCGCCAATGCACGGGTGTCGCGCGACACTGAGCCCGATTGCCGCCAGTTCGATGTATGTGCCATGCCCGACGATCCGGCCACGATCTTTCTATATGAGGTCTACACCGATCGCGCGGCCTTCGATGCACACTTGGCGACCCCGCACTTTCGAGCTTTCGATGCGGCGGTCGGAAGCTGGGTCGCGCGCAAGACCGTGCGCACCTTTGACCGGATTGAATGCTGACGCGGGTGTCGCCGGCGGGGAACGGCATGCCGCTGCCTTCGGCGGCAGTTGCCGCGAAGGACAGGTCGAGTTAACCGGATAGGCTGCTTCCATCGGATGCGGTGACCTGTTTCGAAGAAGACTGGTCGTCGCATTCGGGTCGGGAGCAGAGTCCTCGCGAAGACGTACCGTTTTCCGTCGGCCGCCTTGATTGGCGTCGAAGCCACGCGGTCGCGTTTGCGACGCTAGCGTCAACAGCCCCCGGCTGTTGGAGTAACGTCAACTGACTGGACTGATCAGCGCGCGCCGCGCTGCTTGGTTCGGGACAACTCCGAGAAAAACCTCTTAAGACCCGGCCCGATTGTTTGCAGCTGCCGGTGGTGCGTCGCAGCAAGCTTTTCCAGGATCCGGCGGCCGCCGGTCGTGAGACGCAGTTCGACCTTGCGCCGGTCAACCAGGGAAGGCTCGCGAACAACGAGCTTCCCTTCGACGAGGCGGTCGACGAGGCCAACCGCGCTGTTGTGCTT
>JBEPVV010000063.1:0-8106 GCA_041690795.1 Gemmatimonadota bacterium
ATAAGAGACAGGTGCCTCGGCCGCGAGTGCGGCGGCGGCGCGAATCGCTGCCACCTCGGTGCTGTCCTTCACCTGCCGGAACTCCTCGACGACGTCGGCGAGTGGGAGTAGTCGTCCCCGGGTAAGCGCACTGATCCGCTCGGCATCGCGCACCGAAACGACGTGTGACTCGATCACCAGCGAACCGAATTCGGCGACATCGAGCACGCGGCGAAGGCGGTCCCAGACGCTGATGCGATCAACGACGACTTCCGCGGCCGCCCCCACCTCGCCCGGCGCCTGGCTGGCATAGCGGAAATCGGTGATCAGCGTCGAACGATCGGGAGCGAGCAGCAGCACCGCCGCGGAGCCGGTGAACCCGGTCAGCCAGCGGATGTTGGGAAGGTGCGTGACCAGCATCGCATCGCCGCCACGCGCGGTGAACGCCGCGACGACGGATGCCTGCCGGGCCGATCGCAGGTCCGCCATCAGGGTAACAGCGCGACCAGCGCCTCAAGCGCCATGACGTAACCGCGCGCACCGAATCCCGTCACCATGCCGACCGCCAGATCAGCCGTCATTGAATGATGACGCGCCGCTTCCCGCGTGAAGAGATTCGAGAGGTGGACTTCCACAAACGGCAACGGCGCGGCCAGAAATGCATCGCGCAACGCGAGCGACGTATGGGTGTACGCGCCGAGATTGATGATCGCCCCGTCGGCTGCAACCGCCAGCTGCTGGACGATGTCGACGAGCTCGCCCTCGTGGTTCGACTGGTAAAAGGTCAGCGCGGCGCCGAGCTCGTCGGCGCGCGCCCGCAATCCCGTTTCAATTTCGGCGAGCGTCGTGTTGCCGTAGACTGCCGGCTCGCGGGTACCGAGCAGGTTGAGATTGGGCCCGTTGACCACAGCGATCCGCTTCACCGCTCGAGTTCCTTGAGCCACGCCTGAAACGCGGCGAAGTCGTTGTCGTGGGGTTGCGGTGCAGGCGGCGTCTCGTAAAAGGCGTCAAACGATGAGAGCGGGGGCGGTGCGGGCGCCCTCACCGCTGCGATCGCTGCCAGCCATTCACCCACCGGCCTGCCGCCGCTCTGCTCGGCCAGAAAGGGGCGCGGACGCTGGCGTTCCAGTTCATCGCGGATCGCATCGCGCCGCGCCACCAGGAGGGCGTTCAGCGGCGCGCGCGCGACCAGCGCGTCAAAGGCTTCGAGGGCGCGATCGAGGTGTCCCTGCTGCTGATAGAGGAGTGCGAGCGATTCGCTCAGCATCGGCCCGCGATGGTCGAATTCCACGTCGGCGTCAGCATCGGCGGCACCCTCGTCGCCATCGTCCACGAGAAACGCGCCGCCGCTCTCGAGATCGCCGGGCAGGACGTACCCGTTGGTCGCATGGTCATGGACTGCCGGAGCCTCGATCGGTGCAGCACTCACGACCAGCGGCACAGGCAGCAGGTACCCCGGCCGCTCCTCTGCGACACTGGCGGGGAGCAGCGGCAGCTCATTGGCGGCAAGAGCGTCGAGCAGTTCCCTCGCCAGGGGATGCTCGGCATCGAGCGTCAGCGCACGGCGGAGCGAGGCGCTCGCGCCCACGGTATCGCCGCGGCTGCCTCGGATCTTCGCCAGCACGACGTGGCCCGGCAGGTAGTCGGGACATGAGAGCACACCGGCCGTGGCGACCCGGTCGGCTTCCTCGACCGCTCCGAACTTCCGCAAGCCGTCCGCGAGCGCCGCGAACACCCGGCTGTCGGGTCGGTCGTCCCATTGCCTGGCGAGGCGGTCGATGTCGGGGCTGTAGCGCATGGGGGGAGAAGGTAGCAGCAATCTCCTTCCGGCAACCAGATCGACTGGCGGCTTGAGGTTCGGTTGCCCGGGGCCTAACTTTCAGGGCTATACACAGCTGCCTCGGAGCCGGTTGAACTTCCTATGATGCAAGCCTTTCGCAACGCCGCCAAGCCGGTCGTCTATCTCATCACGATCACCTTCCTGTCGTGGATGATCCTCGACCTGAGCGGGATCACCGGCAAGGGCGGATTCTTCACGCGCACGTCGGTCGGATCGGTCAACGGGCAGCCCGTCGACGTCCGCGCCTATCAGGCCGCCGTCCAGAACGAAACGACGCGTCGTCAGCAGTCGAGTGGTGGCACGCTGTCGCTCGAGCAGACGGATCAGCTGCGCAACGATGTCTGGGATCAGTTCGTCGAGAGCATCGTCGTCAACGACCAGATTGCCAAGAACCATATCGCCACGACGCCGGACGAAATTGCCGAGTGGATCAAGAACGTGCCGCCGCCGGAAGTTCAGGCGGTGCCCGAGTTCCAGACGGCCGGGAATTTTGACCTATCGAAATATCAGCGCTGGCTCGCCTCGCCCGTGGGGCAGCAGTACGTGCCGACGCTCGAAGCGCAGTCGCGCGACCAGATCCTGCGGAACAAGCTCTACAGCGCCATCACCGCCGACGTCTTCCTCTCCGACGCCGCGCTCTGGCAGAAGTACCGCGACCTCAACGAGCAGGTCAGGATCTCGCTGACGCCGATCATCGGCAAGAACATCGTGCCCGACAGCGCCGTGTCGGCAAGTAGTGCCGAGATCGAGGAGTATTACAAGAACCACCGCAAGGAATTCGAGCGACCGAAGACGGCATTCATGCACTTCGTCGCCGTGCCTCGGCGCCTTGACGCCAGCGACTCCGCCGCGGCGCTGGTGCGGGCTCGCGCGTTGCGCGAAGAGATCACCGGAACGACGACCTTCGCCGACCTGGCGAAACGCGAATCGGCCGACACCGCCTCCGCCAAGCGCGGCGGTGACATGGGCGAGCTCAATCGCACGACGGCGCACCTCGACCCGGCGATGGAGAAGGCGCTCTTCTCGCTGCCGCTCAACACCGTGTCGGAGCCGATCGGCGACGGCGCCGGCTATCACCTGGTGCAGGTCTCCAAGCGTGACGGCGACAAGGTGACAGCGAGCCAGATCCTGGTGCCGTTCGAGCTCGCCGGCGCGCACCGCACGATGGTCGATGCGGAAGTCGATTCGCTGCAGAAGCTCGCGGCCGACGGTCTCGACCCCGCGCGCCTTGACACGGTGGCGCGGGCGCTCAAGCGGCCGATGGGCGAGACCGGTCCAGTTCCCCTCGGCAGCAGGGTGCAACTCGGGGCGTACGTCATTCCCGACGCCGGTGTCTGGGCATTCCAGGCCAAGGTCGGTGAGACGTCGCCGGTGATCGATGGCGAAGCGGCATCGTATGTCTTCCGGCTGGATTCAGTGCAGGAGGCCGGCATCCCGACCATGGTGCAGCTGCACGACGCGCTGGCCACGAGGGTGCGCGACGACAAGAAGACCGAGCGCGCGAAGGCGATAGCCGGCGAACTGGTGCAGCGGGTCAAGTCGGGCGCGTCGCTCGCCGACGCCGCCAAGGCGCTGGGACTTCCCAATCGTGAGTTCGGGCCCTTCCCGCGCACCAGCCCGCCGCTCACGTCGCCGAAGATCGTCGGTGCCGCGTTCGGGCTTCCCGTCGACGCGCTCAGCGGCGTCCTCGACACGCCGGAGGGGCTGTACGTCATCAAGGTGCTGGACCGCACGGCGGCTGACTCGTCCAAGTTCATCACCGACAAGGACCAGCTGCGCAGCCAGATGATCCGCGCCGTGCGCCAGCAGCGGATCTCACAGTACCTCGCGTCGTTGCGCGCGACGGCCACCATCCAGGATCGTCGCAACGACGTCCTCAAGACCAACGCACAGACCGAAGCGGCGCTGGCCGCGCAGCAGCAGGCGGCGACCGGCAAGCGTAGCTGACCCCGCGGCAACCGGCAACGCAAACGGCCCGTCGATGATTCGACAGGCCGTTCGTGTATCATCCCTGATGATGCGTCGAGACTACTGCGACAATCGCTTCGGATCACCGCTGGAGGGCGCCGGACGATTTTCGTTTTCCATGATGCGGTGCGGGCCGGGGTCCCGGTCGTCGTGCGCCGGGGCATTGATGGCTTCCTGCGTCTCGGCCAGCGACTTCTTGAACTCGCGAATTCCCTTGCCCAGTCCCTGACCGATTTCGGGGATCTTCTTGGCGCCGAAGATCAGCAGGAACACGATCATCACGACAATCAGCTTACCAAAACTCAGTTCGGGCATGACAGACTCCGGATCAGAAGAGCGAGCGCGCGAGGTAGTACGCTACGGCGACGCCAATCAGACTCAATATCGACACATTCAGCCCGATCGGGCCAAGCGTGAATGATACCACCAGCAGATTGGCGGACACAGGTCCGAGCGTGGGGGCAACCGAGTAGGTGAAAAAGTCCCGGGCGGCACTCTCGGGGAGAAAGCGCGCCAGCAGGGACGAGGCAAACCCGCCGATGAGGAAGCCGGCGACGAGCACACCCAGGTAAAAACGCGGCCGCTTCGGCCCGGCCGCCATCAGCGCCGCCGTTCCAGGACGTACGACAACGAGGCCCGCAACGTCTCGCGGGCAGCATTTTCGGGAAGCATGGCGAGATCCTCCTCGGCGTGAGCCACCAGGCGCTGGGCGCGCTCGCGTGCCTGTTCGAGTCCACCGTGCGCGGCCACTGCAGTCACCACACCCGCAATCTCCCGGTCGCCCGGGTGCGGATTCTGGAGCAGCGATTCGAGCGCCGTCCGCTCGCTCGCGGAAAACCGGGGCAACGCATAGATCAACGGCAGCGTCACCTTGTGCTCGCGGAGATCGAGCCCTGACGGCTTGCCCGTCACCGACTCCTCGGAGGTGTAGTCGAGCAGGTCGTCGACGATCTGGAAGGCCATCCCGAGCTTTTCGCCGAAGCGCGCCAGCGCCGCACGCTGTGCCGGCGGTGCGGTGAGCGCGCCGACTTCGCACGCGCCCGAAATCAGCGAGGCGGTCTTCGCCTTGATCAGCAGGTCATAGTGTTCTTCGGTGAAGGCGAGCGGATCGTGCGCGAGCAGTTGGCGCATCTCGCCGATCGTCATTTCGTTGGTGACGCGCGCGAGGATCTCGAGCGCAGAAAGGTTGCGCGACCGCACCAGCTCGACGACGGCACGGGAGTAGAGAAAATCTCCCATGATGACCGACACCTGATGCGAGAAGAGCGCGTTGATCGTCGGCATCCCCCGGCGCAGGACCGAGTGATCCACGGCGTCATCGTGCACGAGCGTGGCGAGATGGATGAGCTCGATCACGGCGGCGAGCGCCGCGCCCTCGCTCGATGGCCCTCCGGTGGCCTCGTCGGCCAGCAGCACCAGTGTCGGGCGGAACATCTTGCCGCGCATCCGCAGCAGGTGGCGGTTGACATCGGCGATCAAGGGAAAATCGGCCTCGATCATCCGCCGCAATTCGTTTTCGACCTGCCCCAGCCTCGGCTCAATGGCGGCCTGCAGGTCGCCAAGGTTAGGGCTTCCGATCGACGGCGCCGTCATCGCGGCGAATCGCCGCCGGGAGGGCTGAGGCGAGCGACGACATCGCGGAAGCTGACGTCGACCGCCGTCACCCGCTGGTAGTAACCCACAGCGTCGGCATGCTTCCCCTGGGCGTCCAGCGAGCGGCCGAGCCAGTAGAGGACGCCGATCTTCTCCGCGTCACCTTCTGGGCTCCCCTCGACGCCGCGCAGGACCGCCTCTGCCACCGCCGGACGACCCTGGTCGAAGAACACCTCACCGAGGGCCTCCGACGTCCGCAGCCGCACTTCAGGCGCCCGCAGCGCCTTCTGGAACTCGGTCACGGCCTCATCGAGAAGTCCCATCTCCTTGAAGGCGATGCCGAGATCGTAGTGCGCCTGGTGGTCCTCGAAGGCCAGGTTCTGGTCGAGCGCCCGCCGGAACTCCGCCAGGGCGTCGCGAAAGGTCTCATCCTCGTCGGGATCGACGGCGGGCGCTTCGGTGCGCATCCGTGTCGAACGCGGATGATCGTCAATCAGCATCGCACCGAGGTCGATGAACTCCGACTCGGTCTCGTCGGTCGGATTCATGGCCCTGAGGGCGGCGCGCGCGCGAACGTTGGTGTCGTCGAGCTCGAGCACACGACGGTACACGGCGACGGCCTTGTCGGCGCTTCCCTCGCGCACCAGCGTGTCGCCGAGATCGGCGTACGCCTCGCAGAGCTGTGCGGTGTCCTGCAGCCGGGCAGCCATCTCGACCCGCGTCTGATGCCGCGCGATCGACGCCGGCTCGGCCAGGACCAGTTCACCAGCGACCCGATGCGCGTGCAACCACTCCTCGTGCTCCTGATATCCGGCCAGCGCCTGTTCAAGCGCGGCGATACCAGCGGCGCGCTCGCCGTGGTCGAGCAGACCGTGCCCGGCGACGCGTTGCCCGAGAGGATCGTCCGCCCCAGCAGCGGCATCGGTGGCGATGAATACCAGGTCGCCGCCGACGCTGCCGTCGGCGTCGTCGCCGGGAGGTTCACCAGCCACTGCTGCCTCGCCGGCGGAAGTCTCCAGTCCGTCGAGCGGCGTCAGCGGTGCGCGTTGCGGCGCCATCGTGTCCTGCAGCCCCGCCACTGGTGCGATCGGGGCGAGGTCGCGGGTGACCTGGGCCACCCCGATGAGCCCGTCGATCGGCGCGCCGGCGTCGTGCGACTGATCGGCGGCGCCGTCGACTTGCGACGTCTGGAGGCCGCCTAGCGGAGTGGCGTCGGGGCGGGGCTCGAACTCGACGTCTAGGACGACCGACGGTAGCGGCGTGCTGCCGTCGGCCGCGGACAGGGGCTCCGACGCGCGCTCGATCTCGATCGGGGCCGTGTCCAGAAAGACCAGTCCGCGCTGTGTCTCGCCTGGCGCGACGCCTCGCGTCGGCGCGGTCTCCGATAGCGGCTCGCGACCGAGCAGTTCGTCGAGGAGGCCGTCGAGTTCCCGCCAGCCGGGAAACTCGTTGCCCAGCTGCTGAACCGCGGTCCGGGCCGATTCGCGACGGCCGGACACGCTCATCTGATCAAGGAAAATCTGCAGGTTATGGCGGACGTCGTACAGCACCCGTTTGCGGGCGTGAAGGCGCGCGAGATCGAGGAAGGTCTGCAGGCGCTGCGGGTTGACACGCAGCACTTTGCCGCAGAGGGCGATGGCGGAGTTGAGGAAGCCGAGATCGCCGTAACGGACAACGGCTTGTTCCCATGCCTCGCAGGCCGCAGCCTCGTCGCCGGCCTTGAGCGCCAGGTCGCCGACCCGGTTGTACAGCGACGGGTCGCCGGCTTCCGGGCCACCGTCGGCCTCGCGAATCGCCTGTCGATAAAGCTCGATCGCTGCTGCCCAGTCTTCGCGCTGTTCGTGCTGCAGGGCGGCGACTTTGAGCTTGTGCAGCGTCATGGTCTGCCGGGGAGGTAAAAGGGGCGCAAGTATAGACAGGGCTTGGAGTTTGAAGTGTAGGCCGGGGCGGAGCCCGGCACAAGGAGAGCTGGCCCGATCCGGGGGTCGATCGGGGTGTTCATGGCTGAATCGGTGTCTGTTGAAGTGTCGTCTGGTTGTAGTCGAACTTGATATCCGGCAGGGTCATCAGGAAGACGCTGAAATAGAGCGCGAAATTTCCGTTGGGCGCCTTCGAGAAGGTGAAGCGCGCGCGCCAGTCATGCAGGTCGCGCTCGAGCTGGATCTGCTGCGACTGGAATGCGTGGGCGGCGAAGTCGTATTGGGTATTCCACGACACGTTCCAGAACGCGGTCGGTGAGAACGACATCGTCAGCCCGAGGCTGCTCTGCGCCGGTGGCTGGATGATCGGGAAGATGGTGTTGTTCCCAAAAGGATCCAGCGTCGAGCCTGGCGTCGACGGCTCGGTGGTGACGGGCTGACCGGTCGGGCCGATCGGCCGCTGCCGCGACAGCGAATAGCTGAGCGTCATGTTGAAGCCTCGCGGAGGCGGTGGCCCGTATGGCGTGCGCTGCTGGCCGAACGACATCGCCTGCGCCGCGCCAAGTGGCGATAGCATTCCCGGCGCCGGCGGCAGCAGCGTGGTCGTATCGCGTCGCGTCAGGCCGAAGAGTGCCGCGATCGAATGGAACGTTCTGCCCGTGATCGCAACGCTGGCCTGGAGGTTGGAAAGAAATGGCGAAAACTTTGCCGTGTCGGTGCCGACCTGTCCCTGCCACAGATCGTGGGTCATCGAGAGCTGAAAGCCCTGCAGCAGGTCGCTCTGGAACGAGTTGGTGAGCACCTGTG
>JBEPVV010000064.1:0-8086 GCA_041690795.1 Gemmatimonadota bacterium
CGTAGATCCGGACCACCTGCAGGTTCAGTTTGTCGTAGTAGGCGATGAAGGGGCCGATCTGGAACTGGATCAGGCCGCGAAAGAAGGTGGCCCCCGGCAGCGGAATCGGATCGCCCTTCGCGTCCCGGCCGCCGATGCCGGGGCTCCATGTCTCCATCATGGCCTGCAGCTTGAGCTCGAAGATGCCGCTGCGAAAATTCCGCAGAAACCGCGACCTCAGCGTCGCCGTGGTGATGGCATGCTGCGGCGGGGTGGCGTCAACGCTGGCGCCGTTGATCGGATTCTGGTAGACCGTCTCCAGCGTGAAGAAGGCCACTGGCGCAAACCGCGCGTGGACCGTCAGCCAGTCGGTGAGGCCGAGCGGCGCGAGCGACGGAACTTTCACGAATTCGGGATACGCCTCGGGGCGCCACCCTTCGTCACGCGCGACGCCGACCTCGAGCCCGACGCGTTTCCAGTCGAAACCACCTCTGACGTCGGTGTCGGTGAAGCGCTGGGCAACATCGTCGGCGATCGACGGTGCCTGGACACGGTGTCCGTCGGCAACGGTGCCGTTCACATGAAAACCAAACGGCAGTTTGATGCCGATGCGGCCGGTGGCCCACTGGCTGCGACGATCGCCGTCGTGGCGCTGCGCGACCAGCTGCACTGACGCCGTCACCAGGTCGATGGGCGACCAGCCGAGGTCGAGCCGGCTGTCGAGCGTGGTCCAGCGGGTGTAGTGCCAGGCGCTGAGCTGCGCCGACCACGTCGCTTCTCGCATGGCAGCCGTTCCGCCGAACTGACCGATCCCCACGTTCCCTGGCGCAGAATCGCTCGCCCACCCCGTGTGTGCGGCGAAGAGGTCGAGGCTTGGCCCGAAGGCATCCGTACGGCCATGCCACGACGCGCGCATCTGCACGTCGGTGCGATTGGCGTCTTCCTGCCGGCTGAGCGTGTCCTCGGTGCCAGTCTCGAGCAGGAGGTTACGCTTGATCGACCGCGTGATCATCTGCGCTTGCAGCCCGAAATGCGGCGTCGGCGCATAGCTGAGCTGCAGCCAACCGCTGGGCATCGTCACGCCGCCGGTGCCGTTGGGTACCGGGTTCAGGCCGACGTAGTCAGCCGCCAGCGCGACGCCGAATCCGCTCGGGTAGCGTCGTTCGAAATCCGCGAAGTACCGCGAGGCGCCGCGGTCGCCTTGCGACACCCCGATCTTGGTTCGTGGCGATTGCAGATCGTGCCGGCGGGTGTACAGATACACGCGCATGATGCTGGGCGAGAGCTCGACCTCGACGCGGTCAAGAAAGCCCAGCGGCGTGGTCGACGGGTCGGACGCCACTGAATCGATGCCGATCGGCACCCATGGCACGCCGTCGAGGACGTATTCGACGGATGACGCACCCCGTCCGAGATAGTTGGGCAGCGACGGACTGCCGATCCAGTCGCTGTGTTCGAGAAAGACGCCGGGAACCCGCGCCAGCAATTCGCCGAGGTCCTGCGCCGTCGCCCAGTCGATCGAGTCGCGGTTGAAGACGATTCGGGTGCCGCGCGGCTGAATGCCGCCCGCACCCGAGAGAGCGAGTGGTCGCAGCTGGATGTGCTGATTCTTCTGGGCTGCCAGCAGGCGATCGGTGGTCGAGAGGGTGTCTGCACGGCGAATGCTGTCCGCGCGGAGACTGTCGGCGCGAAGGCTGTCCGATTTGGTAAGCAGCGGCGGGTTGAGTACGGGTTGCTGTGCATGCGCGGGTCCCGCCGCACCCGCCAGGAGCACGGCGGTCACCAGAACGATCAGCGCGCGCACGCCGGTCTTCAGGCGCGCGCGCGCAGGAATTCGGTGAACAGTCGCACCATCACGCCCGTCGGCCCCTTGACCTGCGTCGGCAACTCACGATCGGTGTACGCCGTTCCGGCAATATCGATATGCGCCCAGGGATAGTCTTCTGCGAACTCGCGCAGAAACCATCCTGCGGTGATGCTCCCGGCGGCGCGTCCGCCAGAATTTTTCATGTCGGCGATGTCGGACTTGATCAACTCTCGGTAGTCATCCCAGATCGGCAACTGCCAGATCCGCTCGTCGGCACGCGTGCCGGCCGCAATGAGCTGCTGGATCAGCGGCTCGTCGGTGCCCATCACGCCGCTCGCCGTGTGACCCAGTCCGATCACGATCGCTCCCGTCAGCGTGGCGCAGTCCACCACCGCAACCGGTTGGTACTGCCGCGCCCATGAGAGCGCGTCGGCGAGAATCAGTCGTCCCTCGGCGTCGGTGTTGACGACTTCGATCGTCTTGCCGAGATGCGAGCTCACGACATCGCCGGGGCGGTACGCTGTACCCGATGGCATGTTCTCGGCGAGCGGGATGAGTCCGATCACGTGCTGGGCCGGCTTGAGCTGGCCGAGGGCCTCAAACGTCCCCAGCACCGCCGCGGCACCAGACATGTCGTACTTCATGTCTTCCATGTTCTGCGCCGGCTTGATCGAGATACCGCCGGTATCGAACGTCACGCCCTTGCCTACGAACACGATCGGTCGATCGGTACTGCCTCGGTATTCCAGCACGACGAAGCGCGGTTCGACCGCACTCCCCTGGGCGACGGCGAGCAGCGCGTGCATCCCGGCGGCCCTGATGCCGGCAAGATCGAGCACCGTGATCTCGAAACCATATCGCGACGCGATGTCGCGCGCGCGCTCGGCAACGAATTCTGGCGTGCAGGTGTTGCCCGGCAGGACCTGCAGGCCACGCGTCAGCGACTGGCCGGCGGCGATCGCAATGCCGCGTGCGACGCCGGCTTGAAACTCGCGCGCGTCGCCGCTGATCACGATTTCGCAGCGCTCGAATCGCGGCTTCGGCGACTCAGGCGGACGCTTGAGATCGGCAAAGTGCCACGCACCGAACGGTACGCCTTCGGCGAGTGCCTGCCCCGCCTCCGCTGGCGCGACACCGGGTGCTGCGTCGGGCAAAAATTGTAACGACACGTCGGCGGCACCAATCACGCGCGCCTTCTTGCCACCGATCATCGCTGCGCGCCGGAGCGCGCTGGCGGTAACCTGGTCGGCCGGGCCCATGCCGATCAGCAGAACCCGCCTGATCCCTGACGTGCCGCCGGTATAGAACAGCGCCGTCTCGTCGCGTGCGCCGGTGAAGTCTCCCGATTCCCAACAACGCGCGATTGCGCCGCTACACGCGCGGTCGAGCACGGTGAGCGAGGGAGGCATGGTCCCCTTGGCGAGCGGCAGGATCAGCAACGATGTCGAACTCGCGGCGGCTTCGCCAGCGCGACTGGTGACTACAGGGGACATGAGCGTTCCGGATCAGGAGTCTGGTGCGGTGACCGCATGAAGATGGCGGGAAAATAAGGGAGGGAGGAGCAGAGAGAAGAGACGAACGCGCGACATCGGTTGCCGCGCAGGGTCACCGTCGATGCCCAAGGTGGGATTCGAACCCACAAACCCGTGAGGGTAGCGGATTTTGAGTCCGCCGCGTATACCGTTCCACCACTTGGGCGCGCGCCAACGAAGCTGCCACGCCGCCCCCGCGTCAAGGCTCCGGGGTGACGGCGGCCCGCCCGCCCGCTCCAGCCCGTTGCTGCTGGAGGTCGCGCACCCGCTGCAGCAACCGGTCTCGCGCCATCTGGAATTGTCCCCGCTGCACCGGCGTGAGGACGGGCACGAGCTCGCGCATTTCGTCGCGGAACGTTTCCGCGTACGCAACGCGATTGGCATTCAGGTCGTCGACAAAGCGGCCGACGCTGTCGCCATTGGCAGCAACCCCCGGACGCAATTCGCTCTGCAGTGACTGCCGCAGCGTACGCTCATCGGTCTCGAGCGTCTCGCGCTTTCGCGCCCATGCGATGACAATGCGTTGAAACCGAGGCATCTGCTCATCGGTCAGCGCCATCTCGCGCGATACCTGCGTGAGAAAAATCTGTTCGATGTCGCGCACGAGCGCCGCGCGGCGTGGCCCGACCTGCGCCTTCTTCTGCGCCGTAAGCGGCGCGGCCACAAGCAGCGAGCACGCCAGCACCATCTGGATCGATCGCAGGCGAATCATTGTCCCCCCTCGGAGTGCAGTAGTTGCTCGAGTTCACCCTCGGTCAGGTCGCCGAGATGCGGCAACGTGCCAGGCGTCGCGTCCGAAGCGGCGGCACCCATGGCGTCCTTGACCGACTGGAGATCCCGATCGTCGAGGCGCTGCAGCTCGGGCAGGATTGCCATTGTCGCGGCGCTGTCGGTGCCACCGACCGCGCGCCGCGTTGGCACATGCGGTACGGAAAATATCAGCGCCACGCTTGCCGCAATCGCCACGGCGGCCCCGATCGCGCCGCGCCACGGAAGCCGGCGGATGGGCCGCGTAACCGGCGCCGCAGCGCGCAGGCGCTGAACCACCACATCGGCGATCCGCTCGGCATCAACCTCGACCGCGCTGCCGAGCGACGCACCGTGAGATATCACCCGCCACGAGGCGCGGCAGTCAATGCAGCCGAGGAGGTGCGCCGCATCGGATGCGGACCAGCTGTCACTTCCGCTGGCCACCGCTGCCATTCGATCGAGCATGGCATCACAGTCGTTCACTGGAGCAACTCCTTCAGTCGCTTGACCGCATGGTGATAGTGCACTCTGGCTGCCCCCGGCGTACTGCCCAACGCCGTCGCGATGTCGGTGTACTCGAGCCCCTGCTGCACCCGGAGCAGAAAGACCTCCCGCTGCATCGGCGACAGCTTGACCAGTCCTGCCTGCAATTGGCGGCCGGTTTCGTCAGCGGCGAGCTCGGTCGACGGGTCTGCGGGCCCAGCCAGGTCGTGCTCATCGACATCGAGAAAGACGCGCCCCTTGTTCTGCCGGAACCGGTCCTTCATCAGATTCCCAGCGATCCGGAAGAGCCAGCCGCGGAACGAACCCTCGCCCCGCCAACCATCCAGCCCACGGAACGCCCGGAAGAAGGTGTCCTGGATCATGTCCTCCACGTCCGAGCCACCAGCGCCAGCGGCCGCCAGATAGCGACCCAATGCCGCGGCGTGCCGCTGCACCAGGCATCTGGCGGCGAGCTCGTCGCCGTCTCGCCACGCGGCAACCAGCTCGGGATCCGGGGGAGTAGGGTCGCCGGCTAGCTTCACTGGCTCAAGTGACGATGAGCGGTGACTTTCGTTAGGGCCACAAGGCGCCCGCGTCCCGAGCTGTGCGGCGAACTTGCGAGGCGGACGGCAAACAATGCGCAATGGACGAAAGATGGATCAACGTGGACAAGTCGCGTATCTCGTTGTGGGCAATGTGGATACCAACCACCACCTAAAGCGTTGCGGCACAGGCGCTTCCGGTCTCGAGCCTTGAGCCAGCGCGCGTTTTCCACATCGCGGCTGCCTCTGGTTATCGGGCATCGTGGGGTCGTCTCACACGCACCGGAAAATTCCACCACAGGATTTGCCATCGCTGCCGACCGGTCGCACCCTGCCGGCTGCGATGGCGTCGAGCTTGATATTCACTGCACCGTCGATGGCGTGCTGATCGTGCACCACGATCCAGACCTGCCCACTGGCGAGCCGATCGCGAGCGCTTTCGCCACCGCGGCAGCGAAAGCTCGCCTCTCCGACGGCTCTGCGATACCGACCCTCGGCCAGGTGCTCGACATCGTCGCCGGTCTCGATGTATTCATCGAAGCCAAACACCTTCCCGCTGCCGCCGATGCGACTCTGCTTGAGATCATCCGCGACCACCCAGCTACTTCGTGCCACGTGCACGCGTTCGACCACCGGCTGATCGCCCGCCTGCGCCGCGGCGACGCTGCCCTGTCCCTCGGCGTGCTGTCGCGTTCGTATCCCGTCGATGCAGTGCATCAGGTCCGCGCAGCGGGCGCGGACACTCTCTGGCAGGAAGCTCACCTGATCGATGCCGACCTCGTGTTGCGGTGCCGGGACGAAGGGGTTTGCCTGATCGCCTGGACCGTGAATACCGACGACGAGGCAGCACGACTGCTGGCGCTTGGGGCAAACGGGCTCTGCGGCGATGCGCCCGAGATGCTGCGGAAGGTGGTAGTCGGAGGGGGGCAAACAAAAAGGCGCCCCTGAAGCGGGCGCCCCGGGCCACTCAAAGTGCTGCTGTTCAGACGGCGGCAGCCTCGAGCGGATACACCGAAATGCGCAGGCGATCGCGATCCTTCCGTTCGAACTTGACCACGCCATCGATGTAGCTGTGCAGCGAGTCGTCCTTTGCCTTGAAGACGTTCTTGCCGACATGGAAGCGGGTCCCCCGCTGCTTGACGAGAATGCTTCCCGCGGTCACCCGCTCGCCACCGAAGTGCTTGACGCCGAGGTACTGGGGATTGGAGTTCCGTCCGTTGCGGCTTGAGCCGACACCCTTCTTATGCGCCATGAGTCACCCCTATCCGAGCACAACGTCGGTAATGCGGACTTCGGTGTACTTCTGCCGATGCCCGGTCTTTCGGCGATAGCCTTTGCGCCGCTTGAATTTGAACACGTAGATCTTGTCTTCCTTGCCGTGCCCGACAACTTCGGCTGACACCGATGCACCCGAGACGTGTGGCACGCCCGCCGTGATGGTATCGCCGGAAGAAGTGAGCAGCACTTCGTCGAAGACCAGCTTGTCGCCGGGGGACTTCTTTTCCATCAGCGGCAGGCGGATGGTCGCACCAGTCTCGGCGCGCCACTGTTTACCCAGGGCTTTAAAGATCGCGTACATGCGTTACGGTTCCTGTCGGAAATAGCCGTGGAATATAAGCTTACGCGCTGGAACGGGGCAACCCCGGGTCAAGCGACAGCGTACAGCTCGGTCACGACGCGGCCCGCGGGCCGCGACATCAGGCGGAACTCGTCGAGGCGCAGCATCGGATCGTCCCGGACTTCGAGGTCGAGTCCGCCCTGCTTGCACACGGTGGTGACCAGCCGCGACTCCTCCTCGAGCAGATACAGCGCGACGTCGGGATGCAGCCGGATCGCCAGCTTCCGCTCCTTGTGGTCGGTTCCAGCGCGCTTCAACGCTCGCTCGAGCCTTCGGGCAACGACCTCGGGAGAGAAGACGCGCCCGGTTCCGTGGCAGCTCGGGCACTCGCGCGTCATCGATGCCCACAGCGAGGGGCGGACTCGCTGCCGGGTCATCTCGATCAGGCCCAGCTCGGAGACGGCGTAGGCCCGCGTTCGGGCGCGATCGCGAGCGAGATAGACCCGCAGCTCCTGGAGCACGCGGTCGCGGTTTGCCTTCGTTTCCATGTCGATAAAATCGCAGACGATGATGCCGCCGACATCGCGAAGCCTGATCTGGCGCGCGATCTCGCGCGCGGCCTCGATGTTGGTGCGGAGAATCGTCTTTTCTGGATCGCGCTTGCCAGTGTAACGGCCGGTGTTCACGTCGATGGAGACGAGGGCTTCGGTCGGCTGGATGATGGCGTAACCGCCGCTTGGCAACTCGACGCGCGGCTGGAAGAGATCGCGGATTTCCTGCTCGATCTTGAATCGGTCGAACAGCGGAATAGGCTCGTCGTAATAGTGGACGCGTTCGATCAGGTCGGGATCGATCAGCTCCAGGTACTGCGAGATCTCGTTGTGCAGCTCGCGCGAGTCGACCCAGAGGGCATCGACTTTCGCGGAAAAGACGTCGCGGACGAGGCTGCGAGTCAGGGACGCCTCACGGTGCAGCAGTGCCGGTCCGCGCTTCGAGTACATCTGCTTGCGCTTGATCTTGGTCCAGGTGTTGATCAGCGAGTCGATTTCGCGGCGGAAATGATCCTCGGTCACGCCCTCGGCAACGGTACGGACGATCACGCCGCCAGCGTCCTTGGGCACGAGGTTGCTGACCATCTCGCGCAGCTTGGCGCGCTGCTCGCGACTTTCGATCTTGCGCGACACGCCGACCTTGGTGGCATACGGCATGTAGACGAGAAACCGGCCGGCGAGCGAAATCTGCGCAGTGACCCGGCAGCCCTTGGTGGAGATCGGCTCCTTCGTCACCTGCACCGGCAGCATCTCGCCCTTCTTCAACCGCTCGGCAATGTCGGGAATGGCGCGTCGCGCGCCGATCTCGCGCCGTCCGCCATCGCCGCGGCGCTTGGTCGCAACGGGCGCGGCAGCGTCGATCATTTCGGCTTGCATGGGCGGGT
>JBEPVV010000065.1:0-8022 GCA_041690795.1 Gemmatimonadota bacterium
CGACTTCACCCTCCTGCACGGCCAGGCGGACTACCCGGCCCGCAATCGGCGCGTAGAGCATCGTGCGGGCGAGGTTGTCGTTCGCCTCCTTGAGGGTTGCCTTGGCCTGCTCCAGGAATGCGTCAGACGACTTCAGGTTGGCGTCGGCGACGTCGAATGCGGTCTGGGACTGCTCCATCGATTCATCGGTGACCAGGGTGGGCGCCGTCCGCTTGAGCTCCTTCTGGCGGTCGAGCGCGCGCCTGGCCTGGTCGCGATTGGCACGGGACTGCGCTGATGCGGCATTCGACTGCGCCATCCCCGCCTGGGCTCGATCGACGGCTCCCTTGAACTGCGCCTGATCGAGCTCGACGAGCAGCTCGCCCTCCTTCACCATGTCGCCTTCCTTGACATGGATCTTGAGGATCCGCGCCGTCACCTCGGACGAAATATCCACCTGCTTCTTGGCCTCGATCTGGCCGCTCGATGTGACGGCGGCGACGAGGTCGCGGCGACCCACCTGTTCCATGCGGACATCGACGGCGCGATTCGAATTTCTCGACTTGCCGAGGAACATCAGTCCGCCGATCACGACGACTGCGATGAACACTGCGATACCGATCTTTGCTCCACGCGACATCAGTTCAATCCTCTCAACGAAGTGGGCGGCCGACAGCGTTTTCCAGCGCAACGACGGCGAGGTGGTAGTCGAAGACGGCCGTGATGTAGTCTGCTTCGGACTGAGTCACCGCGGTTTGCGCATTGGCCACATCGAGCGCGGTACCGCTGCCGATGCGGTACCGATCCTGCGCCAGCTGCAACTGCTGCCGGGCGGTGACCCGGTTGGTGTCCTGAATGACCGTGCGCTGCCACGCGGTGTTGACCGCGAGAAGCTGCGTCTGGATCTGCGCGTCGGCCGCAAGCTGCTGCGCGCGCACGCTCTGGCGACCGGCGTCTTCGGTGGCTTCCGCCTGCGAGATCCGCAACGAGCGGCTGTACCCGTCCCAGATCGGCAACGAGATGTTCAGGTTCACCGAGAGCGGGTTACCGGTGAAGTTGAACGGAAAGGCGCTGTTGCCGGCGTGAATCTGCTGCGTGATCCCGGGCTGCAGGGCGAGTCCCGACGGGTCGAGCCCGGCGTACGCCTTGCAGTCCGGGATGATGCCGCCCGGGATCGGCGACGTAAGACCCAGAAGGATCTGGTTCTGGAAGCTGCAGTTCGCTTCGGCAGCCTGTGCGCTCTGCAGCCGGCTCGACAGCAGGATGCCTTCATTGGTGAATTGCTGCGTGTAGCCGCTCAGCCCGGCGCTGATCGACATCGTTGGTAACCGATCGAGGCGCGCGGCTCGCACGCTCAGTCGGTTGGCGCGATCCTGCTCCATCAGCGCGCGGACGGCCGGGTTGGAGATGCGAGCCATGTCGCGCAGCGCGGCCAGGTCGAAGTTCGGCTGCACCAGCGCATAGGGCTCACTCAGCGTCAGTGCATCCGGGTCCGCATCGGCCGGCAGACCGAGCGTCTGAATCAGCGCGATCTTCGCCTGGCTCGCGGCCTGGCGGGTCTGCAGCAGTTGAACCTGCGCCGTCGCCATCTGCGTCTGGGCGAGCAGGACGTCGATCAGCGAGTTCTGCCCCACCTGCTGCTTGGCGCGCGCGAGCAGCAGCAGCACCGAGTCGGCAGCCACCTGCTGGATGGCGACGTTCACAGTGGCACCGGCGCGCAGCACGTTGAGATATTGCGACGTGACGTTCGATACCAGCGTGACACCCGCCGCCGAAATATTCTGATCGGTCGCGCGTTCTTGCGCCCGGTCGATCGCCGGCGTAAGGAACGTGCGGGTGCTGATCAGCAGCGTTGCGCCGAGGCCGTAGTTCGATTGGACCGTCGGCGAGCTGGCGAAGACCTGGCCGCCGAAGAACTGTGAGCCGGCGCCGGTGTATCCCACGCCGCCATTGGCGCTCAGGCTCGGGAGCCGGGCCCAGTTGGCCGCCTTGACCGCTTCGGCCGCCGGATCGGCGGCAGTCCTGGCCTGGAGGTACGTTGGATTGTTCTGCCGGGCGAGTTCGAGCGCCTGGGCAAGGCTCAGCTGGTGCGGGACAGTGGCCGGGGTCTGCGCCGCGAGCGGCGCCACCGCGCAAAACACCATCCAGCAGGCAGCGATTCGACGAGTCTGCATTTTACGTCCTTAACAGATGTATGAGGTTCCGACGTTGCCCTGTACGACGACCAAATCTTGAAGTTTCAAGCTGCGACATCATCAAATCCTTCAGCCCAACGTCTCGCCGTCTGGCTGGCGCTCGGCGCGATCGTGCTGCTCGCCGGTGAAGCGGCACTGCAAGCCACCTGGATCTGGCTCGCAGCGGTCGCCATCGCGGCCTCCGGGCTCGGCATCACCACCGCGCTGCAGCAAAGAGCGGGCGAGCGCGGCCTCTCGGTCGGGCTGCTGCTTCTCGCTACCGCCTCCGCCATCGCAGCGGGACGAAGCGGACACGTGGTCTTCCACGCGGGCAGTCTTCAGCAGGAAGCCGTCAGAGACGCCACGATCGAGCGGGATCGTCTACTCCAGATGTCGATCGCCACCGCCAACCGCACTGCCGTCGTCGCACTCGAGCGCGTCGGCCGCAGCAAGCCCGATTCCGCGCGCGATCTCAACGACCTCCTCAGTAACACCGAAATCGAGAGCGCGATCGCTGTCATGGCAGCCGACACGCTGATTGCCATCGCGGGTCCCCACCGGATGCAGCCGCTGGTGCGGCCTACGCCGGCTGCCCTCGTCAATACGCCATTCGCCCGAATGCTGGTGATACGCGCGAACCGTCTCGGACGGCAAGCGCAGGTCGTTCTGTTGCTCGATTCACTGCCGGGACTTCCGGTCGCCAAGCCGTCCCTCGCCGCCAGCTCCGGCGGGTGGGAGGGCGTGCGCTGGCAATGGAAACTTACGTCGCTCGACCATCCGGTCGAATACCGCAGTACGGACGAAGCCGCGGCCGGGGTTCGGTCGGCGATGACGCCGGTGGCGCCGCCGCCGGAGGTCTTCGTGGCCCGCGAGCAGGGTCTGGCGAGAATACTCGTTGCGTCGGGCCTGATTGCGCTGGCGATCGTGATCCTCCTCACCACGGCCTTCCCCGCGGCGCGGATCGGGGCGATCCTGCTGCCCCTTTGGGCGCTCGCCCGCTCCGACGTGGGCAGCTCCGAGTTTGGCGTGAGCGCCATCCGCGCCCTTCTGGCCGCTGCGGCCCTGATGCTGGTGGCGATTCTCCTCTGGCGGCGACCAGCTCGCCGCTCAGTTGTCGGACTGGTGGCGTCGGTGCTGCTGCTCGGCACCGCCCCGCCGTTGGTGGTGGTGCTGGCGGGTGCGCTGGTGCCGCGCGGGCATGAACTCTCGTTTGGCACCGGCTTCGGCTGGGGCGCTGTGATCGCCCTGGCGACCGGCGCCTACCTCGCACTCGCCGTTGCGCCGTTGCGGGCTCCTGGTGATGCGCGGGTGAACCCGGTGTGGGGGCTGCTGGCGACGGCGTGCGCGCTGCTGGTGGGCCTGATCGGAATCGAGGCGTGGGGGCCCGGGCATATCGGCCTCGACCCTTGGCACTTCACTCGCTGGGCTGCCTGGTATCCACCGCTGTGGCTGGTGCCGATCGCGTTGCTGCTGCCGCTGACGACTCCGCGCGTGCGCCTGGTCGCGCTGGCGACGACGGCAGCGGTGCTGGCATCACTGGCGACGTGGTCGACGTCGCTCGATCGGCGCATCGAATTGGCGGGCGCCGACTTGCTTCGCCTGAACAGCGGCTATGACTCATCGGCAGCGCGTGCGCTCGACCAGTTTGCCCTCACGGCGGCCGATGCGCACGCCACGCGCCTCGACAGGCTCTACGCGGCGTGGCGCGGATCGGCGCTCGCCCGCGAAGGCGTACCGACATATCTCGCTCTCTGGAGCGCCGACGGACATCAGCGCGAAGTCGTTGCGCTTGACTCGCTCAGCATTGGCTGGGATGCGCTGGCGCCGCTGGTTGCCGAGTACGCCCACGGGCCGCCGCAGCGCGTAGGCCTGCGGCTCGGCGCTGGACACCACGAAGTCCTCGTCGTGCCGCTGGCGCCCGACACGATTGCGACGATAACGATCGGCCCCCGATCGCGACTGCTTGCACCGACGACGTTCGGGCTGCTGGTGGGCTGGCGCGCACCGTCGAGTGACCCGCCGTACGACATCAACGTGGTGATCGACCAGTCGACGCCGCAGGACACCGTGTTCCGTCGGCGTCATCGCTTCGTGACGTCCGACCGATTGATCACGGCATCGGAAACGCCGCGCGTCGTGCGCGCGACGGTGGAGATCGCACCGCCTAGTCCGTTCATCGTGCGCGCGGCGCTCACGGTACTGCTGAATGTCGGGCTCATACTCGGTGTGTGGATCCTGCTGCAGCGGATTCTCGGGCAGCAGCAGGCCTTGCCTGCCGGCATGTTCCGGCGGTCGTATCGCCGCACCATCGCGACAGCGCTGATGGCGTTCTTTGTCGTGCCGGCGACGCTCTTCACGTTGCTGTCGGTGCTGCGCCTGCAGCAGGACACCCGGCAACAGCATGCATCGGAACTGTCGAGCACCATGCGGGACGTTGCCATCGGCGGCGGCCTCACCATGGCCGAATCGCCACGGCCGCCCGCCGACTCGCTCGCGGTGATCGCCGACGACGTGAATGCGGAAATCGGCGTCTACCGCGGCGGACGCCTTACCGCGGCGAGTGATCCGATCCTCGCCGAACTCGGCCTGTTGCCGCCGGTGGTCGCCGGGCCAGTGTCGCGAGCGATCGGCAGCTCCGACGCGACAACCCTCGCCTCGCCGCTCCCGGCGGCCGGACTGCGGCTGGGCGTGATCGGCACCACGCCTCCCGGTGTGCTGCTGGTGGCAGCACTGCCAGGAAGTGACCGCGGACTGGCGCAGGAGCAGGTCGACCAGGCCATGCAATTGCTGCTGGTGGTGCTGACGGGCATGGTGGCGTCGGTGTTTGTTGCCGGCTTGATCGCGCGCGCGCTCGGTCAGCCAATCGAGACGCTGCGGCGGACCGCAGTCGCCATCGGACGCAACGAAGCACCACCGGCGCCGAGCGACGTGCCGGCGGAATTCGTGCCGGTGTTCGGCGCCATCACGCAGATGGAACACGACCTCCGTTCGACCGAGGCCGAGTTACGCGCCGGCCGGACGCGTACGGCGGCAATTCTCTCGACCGTGGCCACTGGCGTCATCGGGGTCGACGCGTCGGGTGTGGTCATCCACGCCAACCCGCGCGCCAATGAACTGCTCGGACGCGAGATCACGATGGGCGAGTCCGTCGCGCAGCAGCTGCCTGATGGTTGGCGCAACGTGGTCGATGGAATCGAACGACTCCTTGGCCGCGACACGCGGGCACCCGAAAGCCGCGAGATCGAAGTCGGCGAACAGCGCTTCGCCGTGACGCTGGCGCCGCTCGCCGACGGCGGGCTGGTGCTTGCCGTTACCGACATCACCGAAGCAGCGCGTGCCGCACGGGTGCTCGCCTGGGGCGAGATGGCGCGCCAGGTCGCGCACGAAATCAAGAATCCGCTCACGCCGATGCGACTCGGGCTCCAGCATCTGCGGCGAGTCCAGGCCGACGGTTCGCCCGATCTGCCGCGCCTGGTCGATGAGACGTCGGAGCGGCTGCTGACAGAGATCGAGCGGCTCGATCGCATCGCCCGGTCGTTCGCGCGATACGGCACCCCGCCGGAGCGGGCGGCGCCACTGGAGCCGATCGACCTGCGGGCAGCCGTCGATGAACTGGCCTCGCTCTTTGCGCTCACGGCGGAGAGTCCGCGGATCGAGGTTAGCGGCTCAGCGTCCGCGCCGGTGCGCGCGCGAGGTGAGGAGCTGGTGCAGGTGCTGCTCAACCTGCTCGACAACGCGCGCCAGGCCGGCGCGTCGCGCGTGCGCCTGGTCCTCGGCGAACGCACCCTCCGGATCGAGGACGACGGTTCGGGAATTCCGGCGGACCAGCACGGGCGTATCTTCGAGCCGGCGTTCTCCACCAACACCAGCGGAACCGGTCTTGGCCTCGCGATTGTTAGGCGCCTGGTCGAGGGCTGGGATGCGACGATCGGGGTGGAGAGCCAGCCGGGACAGGGGGCAATATTCACCATCCGCTTTTCATCGATCGGATAGTTCGATCGGGGGTCTCAGCTCAACCCCCCGTAGTCCGGCAGCGTACCTGTACCGAACCCGTGGGAGCCTGCCTGGCCCCTCACAGCGGGTGAACCCGAGCACGAGGCTTGATCATGAAGGCACGTTTCGCATTGCTGGCGTTGGCCGTGGTTTGCGCAGCGCCGTTGGCAGCGCAGGGTGGCGGCACGATGGGTGGCGGCAACATGGGTGGTATGCGCATGGCGCGTGGCATCATGAACGTCGACACGATGGCCATGACCCTCGGCATGGATGCCGACACCAAGGCGGCGTATCAGCACAAGATCGATGAATACAACAAGGATATGGCGCCGTTGATGGCCTACATGCGCACGGCGCGCCAGGGCGGCGGCATGGTCGACGCGGATTCGGCCAAGAAGATGACCGACGCTCGTGCTCACCTGAACAGCGAGCTGAAGGAAGCGCTCAAGAACGCCGACCAGAAGAAGAAGTTCGATTCGATCGTCGCGGCGACCCCGATGGGCCGCGGTGGCCGTGGCGGCGGGCTCTAACTGACGTACCGGGTCGCGTTCGTTGCGATCCTGATCGCGGGATGTCGGACCGGCAGCAAGCCGGCTTCGACATCCGGCGATGCCGGCGCCGCGCCGATGGGTGCAGCGCCGGGACGTTTTTAGGATCTCGCGCCGGGCGACACCGGCGGCGGGCTCACCATGGTGCGGCAGACGATGCAGCAGATCGACGCCGATCTCGGCTCGATGACCGAGCGGGACAGCGTCGCGCCGGCTGTGGGCGATTCGGCGTTGACGCGGGTTTCAGTCTGGCTGCAGAACGGCGTCATCCGCAAGCTGCGTGCGGCGCCCGATTCGCTGTCGAAGGGGCCCAATGGCGGTGAGATCGAGATCTGGTTCACCGGTGGCGACGTGGCCGTCGTGCAGACGTTCTCGGATCTCTACGCGTTCGACTCGGGGCGGATCGTGCTGTGGACCGACGAGTCGTTCCAGCCGCGGGTCGATCTCGGCAGCGACCAGGTGATGGCGGAGGAAAACACGCTGATGACGATGGCACAGCGCTGGACATCACTCTTCGGGATCACGCTGCCGTAGCCGCGCTGTCGCGGACCGCTCCGCGCTCGAACACCACTCCCATCACATCAGACGCCGCGACGTTGCGGGCTCCTCTGCATCGAGGCGCCACTGCTCGCCCGTATCCGTTCGGCCACCGTGCTTGGCGTCGAGGCGCTCGCTGTCGACGTGGAAATCGACATCGCCAACGGTCTGCCCTCGTTCACGACCGTGGGGCTTCCGCTGGGCGCCGTCAAGGAGGGTCGGGAACGCGTGGCCGCTGCGCTGGGGAACTCAGGGTATCAGCTGCCGCTGCGGCGAATCACCGTCAATCTGGCGCCCGCCGATGTGCAGAAGCGCGGCAGCGCTTTCGATCTGCCGGTGGCCATCGGGATTCTGGCCGCGAGTGGCCAACTCCCCGACGACCGGCTGGGCCGGTTGCTCTTCCTTGGCGAACTCGGACTGGAGGGCGATCTCCGTCCGATTCGCGGCGCGCTGCCGATTGCGCTAGCCGTGCGGGCGCTCGGTTGCGACGAGCTGATCCTGCCGCAGGCGAACGTCGCCGAAGCGGCCGTGGTCGAGGGGATCACCGTGCGCGGTGCGCCGACGCTGACCGCGGTCTGCCAGCACCTCGCCGGAGGAGACCAGTTGCCACCGGTACGGACCGATGCCACGGCGCTGATGCGCGCGCTGCCGGACGCCGACGTGGATTTCTCGGACGTGCGAGCGCAGTCGGCGGCGAAACGCGCCCTCGAAGTAGCCGCGGCGGGTGCGCACAACGTGCTGCTGATCGGCCCGCCTGGCGCGGGAAAGACCATGCTCGCACGGCGGCTGCC
>JBEPVV010000066.1:0-8017 GCA_041690795.1 Gemmatimonadota bacterium
TGCGCATCGTTGGCAGGAGCAGGGCTCGGTGGGGGTTGGCGGTGCTGCTGAGCCGCACCAGTCACCTGGCGATGCACGACGGTCAGGTGCGGCTGGCGCTTAAGAAGGAGTAGCGGGCGGGGAGTGCGGGGCCGTACTGCTGCGTAACTTCTGCGTGCTAGGTCCCCTGAACTGGAGGTCGCATGCCCAGCTGGCAAACGCTCTTCGACTACCAGATGATTCGCGTATTGCCGTGGATCGTCGGCGGAGTGGTGTGTGCGGTTTTGCTTGGATGGAGCCCGCTCGGTCGTGGCGTGTTCCGATGGATGAAACGGCCTGCGACCGACGATGCGGCGATACGTGAGCTGCACAACGAGCTTGACGCGGTACGGGTCGAATTGTCGGAGCTGCAGGAGCGACTCGATTACGCGGAGCGGATGCTGGCGACCGAGTCGCGAGAGAGAGTTCAGTTGCCGCTGCAGGAAATCGAGAAGCACCTCACGCCGGTATAGCTGGCCCTCCGCGCTGTGGCGGCCGCTGAAACACCTCAATTTCGCGGCGTCAACTCCAGCACCCGGATGTCGCTCTGCCAGTCGTCAATCGTGAAGTAGAAACGATTGTTGGCCATGCCCCAGCGCGGGTTATTGGATGGCTTGTTCGGGTCGCTGAAGCGCACCAGCAACCGCGGCGTGCCGCCTTTCGTTGGCACCGACCAGAACGACGCCCGTCCCTGGACATCCTGGCTCTTGAAATATATCGTGTTCCCGTCAGCACTCCATCTGGCATCCGCTGCTGTTGGCATTCCGGGATGCGCCGAATCGACCACCGCCCGGGGCGGCCCACCGTCGACCGGAAGCAGCGACAGCCCGGGCGCCGAGCCCGCGATCTCGACCAGCAGAGATTTGCCGTTGGGCGACCAATCGAACACGACACCGCTGCGCCAGCGCTGTACCGGCGTTCCCCACGAACGGTCGGCGTTCCGGCGCGCCACCCATACGCCTCCCGCGGTGGTGAGCTCCAGGAAGGCGAGAGCCGAGCCATCCCGCGCCCAGACGGGTGCGGCTTCCTGACGAGGTGACGACGTAACCCGCTGGAGAGGACCCCCGTCGAGCGGCATGACGTAAATGTCGCGCGACCCCGAGCGCCAGGAATGGAAAGCGACTTCCTTGCCATCAGGTGACGGCTCCGGCGCAAAGTCTGGAACCGTGTCGGCGGTCAGCTGCTCCGGCTCGCCGGCCGGAAGGCGCATGCGGAACAGATTGCTGCTGCCGGCGATGTTCGAGTCGTAGTAGAGCCAATTCCCGTCGAGCGTCGGCGCAACACCTTCAATCACCTGGGTTCCAGAGGTGACGGGGACTGCTGCGTCAGTGGAAACGGGAGGCGCCGTCGGAATCCCGAGCGACCACACATTGGATGTGGCGGTCATTGACGAATACGCCAGCCGGCGGCCGTCTGGCGAAAGACTGATCGAATGGGGCGAGAGCCCCGTGGTCACGCGAATCGGTACGCCTTCAGCCGCACCGTCGCCCGAGAGATGTTGGGCGAAAACATCGCGTTGTCCCAGGCGGTCGGAGACGTAATAAACCCACCGGCCATCCGGCGACCACACGGGACTCTGGTTGAGTGACGTGCTGTCGCTGATCAGCGAGAGCGCGCCATCCCGTACGCGACAGGTCACGATATGGCTCGGAGCGAGATTGGCAAAGAACGCCGAGCCACCCGCGCCGCCAACGTAGGTCGCATTGCCGGCAGCACACGCGATGTCGCCCCCCGCGTGGGACCAGCTGCAGAGAACCGGTTCATGTACTGTCGCGAGGCGTCGCACAGTGCCATCGACCTCACGGACAAACAACGAGTCGGCAATCGCGAAACCGAGCCGGTTTCCTCGGGGGTCCCAAGCGGCCCAGACCACGCCATCGCCGGTCATCGCTGGAATTTCCGGACGAGGTGTGCCACCGGCTGCGGGGGCGCTGAAGGCTCCACCGCGCGCGAGAAACACGATGCGGGTTCCATCCGGAGACCATGAGGGGCCCCGCTGTGCAATGCTCGTGTCGTCGATCAGTCGTATGGCGCGACCTCCCGTCACGGCGCGGACATAAATGCGCATCGCGCCCGGCAGGCCCGCCGCATACGCCACGCTGCGACCATCCGGCGAAATCGCCGGCAGGACTTCCAGTCCGGGGTTCGACGTGACCTGCATCGACCGTCCCAACAGCACCGGCATGCCGGGCGATGTCCGATGCAGCAGCCATCCCGCCAGTGCGCCAATCATCCCGCCAGCAATGAGCGCCGCGACCAGTGCGCTCGCTGCGCGGGATCGAGATGGCGTTGCCGCGTGCATTGGCGATGGCCGCGAGATCGCGGCGCTCTCCCCGAGGGCCGCGCTAAAATCACTAGCGGAAGCGAATCGGTCGGCCGGAAGCTTTTGCATCGCGATGTGCACCGCTTCGGCCACGTGCCGGGGAATGCTCTTCCGCAGCGCGGTCGCCTCGACGGGATCTGCGGTCATCACCTTGGCGACGATGGCTTGCGCACTAGGCCCTGCGAAAGGCGGCTCGCCGGTCAGCATCTCGTAGCTCACGCAGCCGAGGGCATAGATATCGCTGCGTGCGTCGAGTTCGCGCTCGCCCATCGCCTGCTCGGGCGACATGTACTGCGGCGTCCCGAGCGACATGCCGGTTTCGGTCAGCCTCGTGCCGCCGGTCTTCGACGCCGCCAGCGCGATCCCGAAATCGGCAACCAAGGCGTGCCCGCCGTGCAGCAGGATGTTCTCCGGCTTGACATCGCGGTGGATGATCCCGTGCTGATGCGCGTACTGGAGCGCATCAGCGACCTCGCGCGCAATCCGCACCGCATCGGCGATGGGCAGCTGCTTCTCGCGCGTGAGCCGGTCGCGGAGCGAGATCCCTTCCACGTATGGCATGACATAGAAGAGGAACGAGTCGGCCGCGCCGGAATCGAAGAGCGGCAGAATGTGCGGATGCTGCAGGTTGGCCGTCGTCCGGATTTCGGCGAGAAACCGTTCAGCGCCGATCACCGCGGCGAGTTCGGGACGCAGGACCTTTACGGCGACCTTGCGATCGTGCTTGATGTCGTGGGCGAGATAGACGGTGGCCATGCCGCCGGCGCCGAGCTCGCGCTCGATGCGGTAGCGGTCGGCCAATGCGGCGGCGAGGCGCGCGAAGGAGGCGTTCAATGTGTGACCGTCGCTGGGGCGATTGCCGTTGAAACAATCGTCGCTAAAGCGACGGCTCGGCTGATGTCGCTGAAGCGACGCATGTGGCAGTAAACTCGGCGTCGGCGCGTCCCAGGCTGGACCAACGCTCCGGTCGGTTCGGCGACGTCAGCCGAGCCGCGACTGTCAGCCGGGCTGCGCACGTTGCCGAAGGCGAACGGATTGTGGTGATGTTCGAGCACGGGCAGCCAGCGGCGACGGTCGAGGGCAAGGCGGCGACCTTGCGGTCGTGCTTGACGTCGTGGGCGAGATACGCGCGACATTCCGCCGCCGCCGAGCTCGCGCCCGAGCAGGTACGCGTGCCCGAGGGTCGCCTGGAGTTGTTCGCTGAGTTCCATGCCTGCTACTCCGGTCGAAGAGATCTAGCTGAGAGTCTGGCGGTACGTAGCGCAGCGAGCGCGCGTTCGTGACCCAGGAAAGCTCACTGCGGAAGCAGTCCTTGCGCGGCGTCGAGCACGAATGTTCCACCCACCGCCGCGACCACATGGCGCGGCCCGCTGATCCCGAGGCTCGCCGTGCGCACCCCTGCGGCACGGCCCACCATCCGCCCGCCGGCATCCTCGATCAGCACCAGCACGGACTCATAACGAAAGACAAGCAGCAGCTCCTTCGCGGCCACCACCATGCGATGGCCGAGCAGGAAGAAGAGAACTCCCCCCGCGATCGCACCGGTGTGCCGGATGACCGACGTCGCCACGAGGGGATAACTGAGGAGCGAGAGATCCCACCAAGGCAGTATGAGGCATTGCACTGCGACACCAATCATGCCAATAGTGAGACCTAAGCCGGGAGATTCCTGGTTCAGCATGCCGGGGCGACTCTCGATGATCTGTTCCGGTCGCGCGTCCCGGTCCAGTGCTGACTGCGCCGACAAGGGTAACTCGACCGACTCGATTCGCGGACCGTCGGATGGGATCAGCATGAGCCCAAACGCGGCCCACGTTGCCATGGCCACCGGGAGCACGATGACGAATGCCGTCGGGAAGGGGCCAAGCAGGTGATCGGTCGTCAGAAAGGGGAGTGCGAAGCAACAGACAGCAACTGCGAGCGCAAGGCCGCACGATCGGACGAACGCCCGCACGCTTCTGCTCATCACGTCACGACGCCACCATGTCATCTCTGCGAGGACATCCGCCAGCCAGCGTCGCAGTGGCCAGTACGCTTCTGTGGGTCCGTCGGCGTAGGCGAGCAATTGGCCGCGACTCAGTGCTTCGATCACCTCGCCACGCTCGATCGCAGCGGGCCCACCGGACGGAAGGGCAAGGCGTCTCATCCATCCCATCCCCTTCACGACCAGCACCAGGCCGACCAAACAGAGGACGGGTGCAGTGATCAGCACCAGCAACGAGCGAATCGGAGCGTCCGTGACACCGATGTCGCCACCAAGGAGCCGCCCGGCCTGCGGCACGAGGTCCTGGTATGGGCGGAGCCTCGCCACGCCCGTCGTGATGAACCAGCCCCCGGCGAGGCATCGGGCGAGGCCGATGGTCCGCAGCGGATTCGGCATCGAACTCATGCGCCACGTCTGGTCACGACTTGCCCGCTCCGGGGCGCGCAGGAATCGGCCAGTTGATCAGGCCCGGACAGATCCGCTGCCCGGCATCCTTGACGAGGGCAATGAATCGCGGCTCCGATTTCAGGATGCTGAATACCGGATCACAACCGAGCGTGAAGGACGCGGCAAAAAAGGATCGGGCGTGCACCATGCGCTCAAGTGCATCGAGCGCCGCCGTCTTGTGGCCCAACGCAATGTTCGCGATGGCGAGGTCCACGTCACGAGAGCCGCCCGTCATCACGCGTTGCATCGTAGCGAGCTGGCGTTCCGCTTCCGGCCATTGGCCGTCGAGCGCGAATCTCCAGACGTAGAAGGCCCGGGCTTGCGGCCCCAGCGAATCGGCATCGGTGTGAAAGAAGTGGTCATACATCGCCTCGGCCGAGTCCGGCTGCCGCTCAAAGGCAAACGCGGAGCCGAGGTACTGGTACGCAGCGGAATAACCGGGGTCCAGCATGAGGGCGCGACGCGCCAGCCGACGTGACTCAACGAATTGTCCTGCAACAAACAGCGCATATGAATAATCGGCGGCGGCGACCGCGGAGAGCGGATCGAGGTTGACGGCGAGACGCCCTTCACGAAGTCCGTCGTCCAGGCGTCCGAGCACGGCATAGTTGTCGCCGCACCACTCGTGGCCGATCGCACTGGCAGGGTCGCGCGCCAACGCCGCGGCGAACTCGACCTCCGCCTCCTGCGGGCGCAACTCACCGCCGAGGGCGTTGGCCAACGCCAAATGGCCTTCGGCCAAGGAGGAGTCGATCGCCAGTGCGCGGCGAGCCATCCGGTCCGCGACCGCTTGGGCGGTGTCTCCGGCGGCCTGCGAGTAATTCGGGAGAACACTGAGTGCCATGGCCCAGCCTGCATAGCCGCGCGCAAAGCCAGGATCACGCGCCACGGCGGCCCGGAAGTACGCGATGGCGCTGAAGAGATTCTCGCTGCCGCGCTGGGAGAAGAAGAATTGTCCCTTGAGGTAGAGATTGTAGGCCTCGGGGTCGTTGGTGCCACGTCGTGCCTGGGCGTTCGCGCCGCCGGTGACGGATTGCAAGTGCAGCGCGCTGGAGAGGCCCGCCGTGATCGAATCCTGCGCGCTCGCGAAATTGCCGTCAGCCGGCAGCACGTACCTGCCACTCCACAGTGCGGCCTCATTTGCCACGTTCACCAGATCCACGGTCACCGTGATCTTGTCGCCGGTGCGCCGGAAAGTGCCTTGCAGAATCACGTCGGCGTGAAGCAGCGCGCCGGCGTCGTGAATCGATTTGCCGCGCGCGGCCCCGGATGATGTGCGCGCCTTGACGGTCAGCTGCGGCAGCTTCATCAGGCCGCTGCGGACATCGTTTGCCATGCCGTCGGCGAGATAGTCGGACGCCGTATCCCGGGTGGCATTCTCGAACGGCAGCACAGCAATGGCGTGGGTCACCGGCGAGGCGCCGTGGCCGGCGCCGAAGTGCCAGTACCCCGCGGCACCGATCACCACGATGACCGCCACCACTGCAACCACGGGAAGCCATGAGACGCGCCGCCGGACGCCTGCCGCCGCGACCGGTCGGGTCGCGGGCGGGGTGCTCCCAGTACTTGCCGTGGCCAGTGGCTCGAGTTGCGACAGCAATTCGTGCGCGGTCTGGAAGCGGTCGGCAGGGCGCTTGGCGAGACAGCGCATGATGATGGCGTCGAGCGCCGGTGAGATCCCGGGTCGCCGCCTGGTGACTGGGTCGGGCGCTTCGGTGACGTGCGCCGCCAGCACCTGCTGCGGCGTGGCCCCCACGAACGGCGGCCGCCCGCTCAGGAGCTCGTACGCCATCACCCCCACCGCGTAGATGTCGCTGCGGTGATCGATGTGCGGATCGGCGGCTGCCTGCTCGGGTGACATGTACGTCGGCGTGCCGAGCGTGACGCCGACCGTGGTGACCTGGTTGCGGCCGGTCGCGTCGCTCACTGCTTTCGCGACGCCGAAGTCGGTGACCAGGGCATGGCGCCCCGAGAGCATCACGTTGTCGGGCTTGATGTCACGATGCACCACGCCGTGTTCGTGGGCGTGGGCCAGCGCGTCGACGACTTCGATGATCAGTCGGACCGCTTCGTGGACCGGGAGCTCGCCTTCGCGCGTCAAGCGCTCGCGCAGGGACTGGCCCGAGATGTACGGCATGACGTAGAAGAGGAAGCCGTTGGCCTCGCCGCTATCAAGCAGCGGCAGGATATGCGGGTGCTGCAACTGGGCGGCGATCTCGATCTCGCGCAGAAACCGCGTCGAGCCCAACGAGGCCGCAAGATCTTCCCGCAGAACCTTGATCGCCACCTTGCGGTGGTGCTTGAGATCTTCGGCGAGGTACACCGTCGCCATGCCGCCGGCACCGAGCTCGCGCTCGATGATGTAGCGGTCGGACAGCGCGGCGGTGAGGCGCTCTGGCGTGGTGAGGCTCAGGCTGTGTCCTCGCGGAGCAATTCCAGGTCAGCCAAGTCCTTCAGCCGGCCTGCCGCTCGCTTGTTTCGCGTCAGGGCAACCCTGCCGAGATAGTGGGCGGGTACATCGTTGAAGAGGTCGTCGATCCGTTCAGGCCACGCCTCGTCGAAGGTGACGCCGGTGATTCCCGTGAGCACGTCGATGCGATACGGCGGAAGCCCGAACTGGACCACGACATCGGGGTTGGTGAAGTCCGACTTGCTGATCTTCAAGGCATCGAGCGGCGCCCCAAACGCGGCGAGCGCCTGCCACACCCGGTCCACGTTCGGCGGTGCGCGGTCAATCCAGATGTCAAGATCGACCGTTGCGCGCGGGACGCCGTGAACACCGAGGGCATGCGCGCCGACGATCAGGAACCTCACGTCCGCCGCCACGAATTCCGCAAGCAGGTCGCGGAAGTCCTCAATCATCAGCCTAGACGGGTTGCGAAGCGGACTGGAGCCGGATAATCGCGATTGGAAGCGTTGCCCGCGTGTAGCGTGGAAGGGGCCGTCCGGTTCGCGTCCACAACTCGGCACTCAGGGCCGAAACTACGGCAATCCGCTCCGCAATCGTGCCACCAACGCGGGCGTCGCTGGCCTCGGGACTGTGGAGTGAAACGACTCGCGCAGTCATTTGATCGCGAGGAATGGTCATGCTTGAAATCTAACGCCGAGGTCGCGTTCGATGCGGTATCGGTCAGCGAGCGCTGCGGCGAGGCAGACCATGGCGTCGGTCACCGTTGACCGGCGGTCCGATGCCGCAACTCCTGCAGCCAATTGACGACCAGGACGACCTCACGGTTGGTCTCGAG
>JBEPVV010000067.1:0-7988 GCA_041690795.1 Gemmatimonadota bacterium
ATAAGAGACAGGTGTAGATCCGGTAGCCGTTCTTGTACACGTCGTCGCCATACTTGGCGACCATCAGCTGGCGAACGTACTCGACGAAATACTCGGCCAGGCTCTTGTAGTCGTTGCGGGCGGCGAGCGTCAGCGGATACGCCTTCCAGTTCTCCGCTTCTTCGGCATTGAGGTAACCGGCATCGCGCATTGCGTCGATCACCAGGTTGCGACGTCCGACCGCTTTTCCCTTCACCTTGCGCGGGTTGTACCCTTCCGGCGCCTTGGCCAGGGCGGCAAGCATGGCCGCTTCGGCGACGTTGACCGAGCGCGCCGACTTGCCGAAGTAGCGCTGCGCCGCAGCTTCCACGCCGTAGGCGCTGTTGCCGAGGTTGATCTGGTTGAGGTAGAGCTCGAGGATCTGATCCTTGCTGAAGCGCTTCTCGATCAAACGCGCCACGCGGACCTCGCGAATCTTCCGCGGAATGCCCTTGATGCCGCGCTGCTGGCGGTTGATTTCCTCGGGAAAGAGATTGCCCGCCAGCTGCATGGTGATGGTCGAGAAGCCCTGACTCAGCCCGTGCAGCAGGAAGACATTCTTGAGCGAACCGAAGAAGCGGACCCAGTCGACGCCGTGGTGCTCGTAGAAGCGCTTGTCTTCCACGGAGATGAACGCCGCAGGCACGGCCGGCGACATTTCCTTGAGCGTGACGACGGTGCGCCGCTCGTTCTTGAAGAAGTCACCGATCAGCCGGCCGTCGGCGGCATAGATCTTCGACGCCTGCTCGGGCGAGTAACTGGTCAGGCCCTTCACGTCGTCGCACGCGTCGTTCGAACACGCGCGCGTCCAGATGCCGAAGATGGCCACGACGAAGAACGCGAATGCGCCAAGGATCGCGAGCCCGAGCGTGCGGCGACGCTGGGGGGTCCAGTAACCGAGGATGCGAGCCCGAAGTGGAGACGTTGGTCCAGCCATGGGGGACAAAGCTAGCCGGGACCCCGGCATCGAGCTGGGAGCCGGGGGCTGGTGGCGAGTAATTTACCGGCCATGGAAAACCTGCTCGCCACACTCTCCGCTCGCGGCATGCTGCACGACAGTACGCCGGCCTTGGCGGAACGCCTGCAGCAGGGCCCGATCACGGGCTACGCCGGCTTCGATCCGACCGCGAGTTCGCTTCACGTGGGCAACCTCATTCCGGTGATGGCGCTCTCCTGGCTCCAGCGTTCGGGCGGTCGTCCGGTCGTGCTGGTCGGCGGGGCGACGGGGTTGATCGGCGATCCGTCGGGCAAGCGCGACGAGCGCCAGATGATGTCCGAAGAGACTGTCGCCGCGAACGCCGCGGCGATTCAGCGGCAGCTCGCTCGATTTCTCGATTTCAGCGACGCGGCGCGCGGCGCCGTGATGGTCGACAACGCCAGCTGGCTTCGCGATATATCGCTGCTCGATTTCCTGCGCGATACCGGCAAGCACTTCACCGTCAACTACATGCTGCAGAAGGATTCCGTGCGTTCGCGCATGGAAACCGGCATCTCGTTTACCGAGTTCAGCTACATGTTGGTGCAGGCCTACGACTTTGCCGAACTCGGCCGCACGCTTGGCTGCGAACTGCAGCTGGGCGGCAGCGATCAGTGGGGCAACATTACCGCCGGGATCGAGCTTGCCGCGCGCCGAGACAGCGTCAAGCTGCACGGGCTGGTGCTGCCGCTACTCATGACGTCGTCGGGCGCGAAGTTCGGGAAAACCGAAGCGGGTAACGTCTGGCTCGACGCCGACCGCACTTCGCCGTACGCGTTTCATCAGTTCTGGCTGCAGGTGGAAGACACCGACCTCGAACGGATGTTGCGGTTCATGACGTTCCTCCCGCTCGAGGAGATTGCCGAGATCACGGCGCTGCATGACCGCGAACCGGGACGGCGCACGGGCCAACGGCGGCTCGCCGACGACGTGACGACGCGCGTGCATGGCGCCGATGCCGTGCGGCGGGCGGGTGACGCGTCGCGGATTCTCTTCGGCGACGGAAATCTCCTCGACGCGGACGCCGACACCGTGACCATGATCCTCGCCGAAATTCCCGGCCACGATCTGGCAGCGTCGGAGCTGCAGGCCGGCATCAACATCGTCGATGCCCTCAGCCGCGCCGGGCTCGCCTCGTCGAAGAGCGACGCCCGGCGCGGGTTGCAGAGCGGCGGCTTCACGCTCAACGGTGCCCCGGTCGACGAAACGCGGGTAGTTTCAGCGGACGACCTTCTCCACGACCGGGCGGTGCTCTTGCGGAAGGGAAAGAAGAACTGGGCCGCACTGCGGGCAACCACGTGACGCTTTCGCTGAACCTTCCCTATTCGGTCTGCTGGCCGCTCGTCCGCGCCATTCGTCGCCGCGACCTGGCCGTACCGCCCTCTCTAGCGGATCCCACGGAATACTTCCGCCGCCAGTATCGCTCGAGCCCCAGCGTCGCCGACCGATTCATGCGCGGAATTGAGTTCGAAGACCGTTTCGTCATCGATGTGGGGGGCGGCCTCGGCGGGCGGATGCCGTACTTCTTCGACCGCGGCGCGCGCGAAGTCTGGTGCATCGACATCAACCGCGACGAACTGCAGCTTGGCGCAGCGATCATGCAGGCGGAATTTCCCCAGTACGCCGATCGGGCGAAGTTTTATCATCCCGATGACGTGCCGTCGCACCCAGGAGCCGACGTCGCGGTGCTGGTCGATTCGTTCGAGCATCTTGTGGATCCGAGCGCGGTGCTGGCGCAGTGCGCGGCAAACCTCGCACCTGGTGGAGTGCTCTGGATTGGATCCATCGGCTGGTACAACTACATGGCCTCACATTGCCTGTGGCATGTGCCCATTCCCTGGTGCCAGGTGATCTTCAGCGAGACGGCCATCCTCAAGACCATCCGCAAACTGCTACGAAGTCCTGACTACCAGCCGGTCTTCTGGGAGGTGAACGAAGGGCTCGACCGGTGGGACAAGGTCGATACGCTCCGCGATCGTCCGGGCGAGCCGCTCAACCAGCTTTCGCTCCGACGGATCAGGAAAGCCCTCCGGTCGTCCCCATTCGTGATCAAGTCCTTTACCCTCTACCCGCCTGCAGCTCGCACGATCGCCGGGAAGCTGGTGCGTCCCCTGCTCGCGATTCCTGTGCTGGATGAACTCCTTCACGGGTACTACACCACGGTCCTGGAACGCCGCTGACCGGTTACGAGACCTCGAGCACTGGTGGGTCCGTTCCGCTTTACCCGGTCGCTGAGATGCCGATACTGCCCACTACAGACATCGCGACCCTCCCACATCACGGCTTCCCGGATTGCCCCATGCCAATGATCGGCCGGCGCGACCTGCTCTGGACTTCTCTTGCGCTGGCGCTGACGGTCGCGTGCGGTTCCGGGGAGACTCAACTCCCGACACCTCCGCCACCGCCACCGCCGTCAACTCTGCCACCGGCAGCACCCCCAGGCATCGTTCCCCTGACGTTGACCGTTTCGCCCAGCGGGCGCAGGGCGACCGTGCTCAGCGGCGGAATGGCCCCCGACGACAATGCGACCGTCACCTTCAGCGGCGGCGGTGCTGCCACCGCGGCATGGGTCGCGTCAGCAAGCGACGGATGGCTGGTCCTCCGGAACGATCACGGTGTCGGTAGCACCACCGTGACCTGGTCGCGGAACACCGTGGGTCTCCTCCCTGGAATTCACATCGCGACCATTGCGGTGACGACCAGTGGGGCGCCAGCCACGACCATCGTCGACACGGTGGACGTTGTCGTCGCGCCCGTCGCGCGCACGTTGAACGTGAGCCCCAGATCGCGCAGCACGACGACCGTCGCCGGAAGTCCGGCCCCGAGTGCCAGCGTCGTTGTCTCCATGTCCGGCGACGGCGCGGAATCGACGACGTGGACGGCCACACGGCGCCAGCCGTGGACGACACTGGCCATGAGCAGCGGAGTCGGCAGCAGCGTGCTTGCGTGGAATCGGAACGTCACGACACTTTCGCCGGGCACGTACGTCGACACCATCACCGTTTCGGCGAATGCTGTGGGCTCCCCGCTCGCCATAATTGATTCGGTGGTCATTTCGCCTGCCCCGGTGCCGCTATCACTGGCAATCACGCCGTCGTCGCACACGTTGTCGATCGTGGCCGGCGGAGTTGGTACGCCCGGCGTCGTGGCCATCACGCTCAACGGCTCGGGATCGGCTTCGGCGGTGTGGGTTGCAACGCACCGCCAGAGCTGGAATGTGCTGTCCGCGACCAGCGGCATGGGCGGCGGACCACTCGGGTGGACCCGAAGCCTGTCGGCGCTCGTTGCCGGCGTGTATGTCGACACCGTGACGATTACCGTTGCGGGGGCGACAGGATCACCGGCAAGGTTCATCGATTCCGCCGTTGTTGCGCCGGCTCCGCTCCCGCTGCAACTGTCCGTTGCGCCAGCCTCGCGGAGCACAACGATCGTCGCGGGCGGTCCGGGCGGTGCAGCATCCGCTGCGATCACGTTGAGCGGAACCGGCGCCTCATCGGCAACCTGGACGGCGACCAAGCGAAAGGCGTGGACGACGCTCACGACCGCAGCTGGAAGCGGCAACGGCACCGTCGCCTGGAGCCGCAACGCCACCGGCCTGAGCGCCGGCATCTGGGTGGACACGATCACGACGACGGCGCCGGGCGCGACCGGCTCGCCGTCGAAGGTGATCGACTCCCTCGTCGTGACCGCGGCTCCACCCCCGCCGCCGCCGCCCGGCGCCCCCGACATCGGACTCAATGCTGACTTGCACGGCAAGCAGATCTTTCCGGCAGGAAATCTCTGGAACCAGCCGGTCGATACCGCGCAGGTGGATCCCGCCTCCGCCGGTATTCTCGGCGCGATCGGACTGACCAAGAGCCTGCATCCCGACTTCGGCGCCAGCTACAACGGCGGTCCATTTGGAATTCCCTATATCGTGGTCCCTGACAACCAAGCGCGGATCACAGTACCGTTCACGTATGCCGACGAGAGCGACGCAGGACCGTATCCGATTCCGGCAAACCCGCCGATCGAACCGGGCGGCGGCGACAGTCACCTGCTGATGATCACCCAGTCGGAGTGGAAGCTGTACGAACTCTACGCCACCGTTGCCCAGGGTGCCGGGTGGCGCGCCGGATCGGGCGCCATCTGGAACCTCGCAACCGGCGCCCCTCGGCCCGCGGGCTGGACCTCGGCCGATGCTGCGGGATTGCCGATCCTCCCGGGATTGGTACGCTATGACGAAGTAGTCCTGCATGGTGAGATCGACCACGCACTCCGCTTCACGGTCGCCCGGACCCGACGCGCGTACGTCGCGCCGGCGAGCCATGTCGCCAGCGCGTCCTCCAACGCCCTCTATGCTCCGATGGGCATGCGAGTGCGCCTGAAGGCGAGTTTCAACATCTCCGGCTACCCCGCCGCGGCGCAGGTGATTCTGCGCGCGCTCAAGAAATACGGCATGATGGTCGCCGACAACGGCAGCGATTTCTACCTGAGCGGCACGGCTGACGCCCGGTGGAACGACACCGTCAACAACACCCTGAAGCAGGTCAAGGTCAGTGATTTCGAAGTCGTGAAGATGGGGCCGATCACGGTGCAGTAACGCGTCAATCCTCTCGCCGGCAGGCGCCGCCGGCTGACCCCCTGGATTCCCACCCGCAGCCCTGGCTCCCGGCCCAATTGGCCATCCGGGTATATTGCCGGCGACAGGCAGCTACGGCGACGCACGACCCATGATCACCGTGCAAGGACCCCCACCTTCAGTCCGCCAACATGACTTCGGATCAATCCCGCACGACCGCGACGCCCGACATCCTGATCACGATTGCGGTGTGCACGCACAATCGCGAGCAGGCGCTGGCTACGACGCTTCAGAATTTTGTCGAGACCATCGGCCCCGTCCCGACTGACGTCGAAGTGCTGATCGTCGACAACGCATCAACCGATCAGACCCAGGCGGTCATCGATCGATTCCGTGTGCCACTGTCGCTGCGGTCCCTCTACGAAGAAACCCCGGGGCTTTCGTTCGCGAGGAACCGGGCCCTGAAGGACGCCAGCGGGGCGTGGATATTGTGGACGGACGACGACGTGGACGTCAGCGCCGGCTGGCTTGACGCGTATCGCGCAGCGATCAGTTGTTTTCCCGACGCCGATCTTTTCGGTGGCCCGATTTTGCCGCGCTTCGAAGCGGAGCCCGATCCGTCGATCACCGAATTCATCCGGATCTATGGCCAGATATTTTCGTTGACGGATATCGGCCCGACTGCAGCGCCCATTTCTCTCGAGCGTACACCGTACGGAGCGAACATGATGATGCGGTCCGCCGCGCTTGGCGGAGTCGAGTTTGACACCCGTCTTGGCGTGGCGGGAAAGGATCGGATGATCGGCGAAGAAACGGTGTTGCTCGAGTACCTGTTGGCGGTGCGTGGCGGGTCAGGCTTCTGGATTCCCGGCGCGATCGTGCACCACCGACTACCAGCGGAGCGCTTGACCCGCGCGTTTGTTCGCCGCTGGGCGATCGGCGCGGGGAAATCGCGAATGCGGATGGGCTCGGTGGACAACCAACCTGCCAGCAAGCGGTCGCTGGCCGGGCAGCTCAGGCGCGGCGTGCGCGATTTTTTTGTCGGGGGCTGGGGGGCAATGACCGCCAAGGGCGATCGCCGCGTACATCGCCAGTTTCAGCAATGGTCGGGACAAGGCCAGATTGCGGAGGTGTGTCGGACCATTCTTCGCCCCGTTCGCGGCTAGCTCGCCTGCCCCGCTTCGGCCCGCGTCTTGCCATGCAACCGGGAGCGAGTCAGGCCGCCGAGAGCGGCGTTCTGGTCCTATCCGGGTTTACCGCGCTGACGGGGGCGTAGCATTCCGATCCAGGGTTTGATGGTCATGCAGGACCTGATCCGGTATCGCGAACTGCTGTTCCAGTTCGTGCGCCGCGATATCAGCCTTCGCTACCGACAGGCGATCATGGGATTCGGCTGGGCGGTGCTGTTGCCGCTGCTGACGATGGGTGCCAGCCTGGTGCTCCGCGCCGTTGCGTTCAAGGGCAGTGCCGCTGACACACCGCCGCTTGCGGCGCTCGCCGTCAAGGCGTGGGCGTGGGGGTTCGTCGCCGGCGCCCTGACCTTCGGGAGCCAGAGCCTGCTCAGCAATATCTCGCTGGTGACGAAAATCTATTTCCCGCGAGAGGTGCTGCCGATCGCCGCCATTCTGACCCAGTGCGTCGATGGCGCGATCGGCTTCGTGGTCCTGGCCGTGGCACTTCCATTCCTGCACGCCGACTTCGGCATCAACGCGCTCTGGTTTCCGCTCTTCCTTGTCCTGCTGGTGCTGCTGGTCTCGGGGATGGCGATGTTGCTCGCCGCCGCGAACATCTTCTTCCGTGACGTGAAATACATCGTCCAGGTCTTCCTCACGTTCGGAATCTTCTTCACGCCGGTCGTGTATGACCCTTCATCCTTTCACGGCGTCATCCGCACGCTCGCCATGCTCAACCCCTTCGCCGGACTGCTGGTCGCGCTCGATCTCTCGCTCACCCGCAACATGAACCTTGCGGTGACCCATACCGTCATGGGCCGCGATGGGCTCCGTATCCTCTGGCAGCCGAGCGACCTGATCGTGCCGGTGGTCGGAACGATTGTGCTGCTGTTCGCAGGACTCACACTCTTCCGGCGCGCATCCGCCTGGTTCGCGGAGGTCTACTGATGACCTCGCCCGGGCGGATCGCCTTTGAGTCCGTGTGGAAGGAATTCCGGAAGGGGCCGGCGCACGACTCGCTCCGCGACATGGTGCCAGCACTTACCCGCAGAATTTTCGGCGGCAAGAGCGGCGCAGCATCGGGCGCCTCCAAGCGCGAAGCCTTCTGGGCGTTGCGCGATGTCGCGTTCGACGTCGGGCCTGGCCATTGCCTCGGCATCATCGGCGGCAACGGCGCGGGCAAGTCGACAACGCTCAAGATCCTCACCGGTATCCTGCAGCCAACACGCGGTCGCAGCATCCTCACCGGACGGGTCGGATC
>JBEPVV010000068.1:0-7916 GCA_041690795.1 Gemmatimonadota bacterium
CGAGGCCAGCGTCCTGTACCCGTGCGTCGGGTTCAGCGAGCGCCTTGGTGAACGCTTCACCGTCGAGCGCGACTGACGACCAGGAGTCGAGCGCGAGGGCGCGCTCGCGGAAATCGCCACTCGCCAGCCACACGGGCGCGCGCCGCAGGAGTGCGGCCGTGTCGGCACGAGCCAGCGCCGCCATCGCCGTCGCTCGCATCGCCCAGGTGGCATCACGGCGGTCGAAGACCTGATCGATGGCGCGCGCTGCGATCGAACTGTGCAGCCGGCCGAGTGCGGCGACTGCCGCGACGCGGACATTGGGATCACCATCGGAGAGCAGCTGGACGATCACCCCGGCGAACGTCGAGTCGGCGAATGACGCCAGCGCGCCGACGGCGTTGACTCGGACCCCGGCTGCGTCGTCGGTCAGCGCCCGCGAGAGGGCTGTCTTGACTGCCGGCGGCGCGAGGTGCGCACTGTCGGCGAAGGCGCGATTAAGCCAGCGAGCCGCCGTCTCGCGAACCACGGGGACCTGATCGCGCAAACCGTTGAGCAGCGCACGCCCACCGACAGGCGAGCTCATGCGCCCGAGCGAGTACATGCTGCGCCAGCGGAGATCGGCGGAGGTATCGGCGGCGTAGTGCACCAATGCCTGCGCAGGCATCAATTTCCCCAATCGCCAGGCATCGAGCAACGCCGTCGGCAACAGCAGATCCTCGCGGGCCGGCGCAATCTCGCCGCTGCCGGTCAGCACGGCGTTGATGAATTGCGCCGAGGCCGCGTCGGCGATCCGGTCGAGTGCGGTCGCCGCTTCGGCAATGGCGCCGGCGCTGAGCGAATCGCCGGCGCGCAGGCGGGTGATGATCCCCACGGTGCTCGACGAGTCGTTCATGAGCCCGAGCGCGAAGAAGGCATTGGCCACCACGTCGGGATCGCGGTCGTTGAGCGCCTGCAGCAGTAGCGGCGTCCCGCGGTGATCGCCGATCCGGCCGATGCCCAGGATGGCGGTGCGGCGGACCAGCGGGTCGGCGTCGTTGATTCCGCGGGTGAACGCGGCAATGTCGAAGGCTCGCCGATCTTCAGCCATCAGCAGCGGAGCAACGGCCTCGACCTGGGCGGGGTCCTGAGCAGCGGCGCGCGATGCGGGACCAACAAGAGCAGCGGCGACCAGCAAGATCGTGCGTGTGGTCATCAGAGGCGTACCGGATCGGGAATGGAATGAAGGCGCGCCCCGACCACGTCGGGAAAGCGCGAGATGCGTTGCTGGGCGTCGAGAACGAAGAGGTCGGTCGATGCGGTGGCGAACAGCGCGCCGGAGTCGTCGTGCTCGACCGCGTAGCCGAAGGTCACACGGCGCGAGGTCAGTTCGCGCACCCAGGTCCGCACGCGAACCGGGTCGTCGTATCGCGCCGATTGGCGATAGCGGATGGTGAGCTCCGACACCATCATCCGGAAGCCGAGCGCCTCCAGGTCGCGGTACGCGAGCGCAGTGCGGCGCAGGTGTTCGGTGCGCGCGACATCGAGCCAGACGAGGTAGCGGGCGTGATAGACGACGCCCTGCTGGTCGGTTTCGGAGTAGTCGACCCGCCGCCAGATGGTGGTGACATCCGCACGATCGGTTGCCTGCGCTTCCATCATCGTCCACCTTTCGCGCCGTGATCGGTCACCGGCTTGTGGTCGTCGCCGACGCCCACCTGGGCGCGGCCTCCGCTTCGGACGAAGAAGCATTCCTCGCGTTTCTCGACGCGGTGCCTGCGCTGGGCGACACCCTGCTCCTCGCCGGCGACATCTACGACTTCTGGTTCACCTACAAGCGGTTGATTCCCCGCCACTGCATCCGGGTCACGGCGCGAATCGTCGAACTCGCGCGCAAGCTGCCGGTGCTGATGATCGGCGGCAATCACGACCGCTGGGGTGACACCTTCTGGGGCGCCGAAACCGGCGTCACCTTTCATCCCCGCAGACTGCGATTCGCCATCGGCCGGCGCGAGGTGCTCGCCGTGCACGGTGACGGCCTGCACGAGGAGCGAGCCACGACGTCGATGCTCAATCACCTGCTTGACACGCGCGGCGTGATCCGCGCGTTCGGCCTGCTGCCAACCGCCGCTGGCTTTCGCATCGCTCGCCAGCTCAGCCACGATCCCACGTTCGCCGCCGCACACCCTGACGTCGTGGAGCTTGCCGCCGTGCGGCAGGCCGCCTGGGCTGACAAGACGCTGCGCGCTGATCCCGGCATCGGCGTGCTGGCGATGGGCCACACGCACCGCCAGGCGCTGGCGGAAGTCGCCGCCGACCGCTGGTACGTCAACCCCGGTCCATGGCTTCTCGAGCGCCGATACGCGACCGTGGATGACCTAGCGGTGCGACTGCAGACGTTCGACTGACACCACGTCAGCGCCAAGTTGGACCATCTCGACCGGCGCCGGCGACTCACCCATGAAGAGCGCGCCGACGCGGGTGAATCGCGCCGGGTCATCAGTTGCGATCCACCGCTGATGTGGCCGCGCACCCGCTGGGGCGCGCAGCCTTCCATCGTCGAGGACCGCGCCAAGTTCGCGCGCTGTTTCGTCGCCACTGTCGATCAGCCGCACCGCGTCGCCCATCACCTCGCCGATCAGGGCCTTGAGCATCGGATAGTGAGTGCAGCCAAGCACCAGGGTGTCGACGCCGGCCGCCGACACCGGGTCGAGGTATTCGTGCGCTACCAGTCGCGTGGCCGGGTGGGCAAACCAGCCCTCTTCGACGAGCGGCACGAACAGCGGACACGGCTGGCCGGTTACGTGCAGGTCCGGTGCGGCGCGCAGAATCGCGCGGACGTACGCGCCCGATGCGATGGTGCCCGCCGTTCCGACGACACCGACCCGCCCGCTCGAGGTCGCGGCCGCCGCAGCGCGCGCGCCCGGTTCGATTACGCCGATCACCGGCACGGGAGAGACAGATCGCAACGCATCGAGTGCGTGCGCCGTCGCGGTGTTGCACGCCACGACAACGGCCTTGACCTCCTGCTGCAACATCCAGTCGAGGATCTCCAGCGAATAGCGACGGACGACTTCAGGCGATTTCGGGCCATACGGAACGCGGGCTGTGTCGCCGAGGTAGATCGTCGACTCGTCGGGGAGCTCGCGCCGGATAGCGCGCGCGACCGTGAGACCACCGATGCCCGAATCGAAGATGCCGATCGGTGCGGTGGACATCAGTGGGGCAATCCGATGGTGACGCCGAACATCGGCCGCTGCCCGGGAAAGGCGCGGATGTGCAGGTCGCGCGGAAAGTCGACGAGGTGCGCCGACACATATGCTTCGAGTGCCGAGAAGAGATGGTTGAAGCCGATCAGCACGTACCAGTCCTGTCGCTCGCCGCGTCGCACCGTCGCGGACGCGGTGTCAGTCCGCTCCAGGAAATGCAGCTCGGTGTTCGCCTTCATTGCCATGCTGAGCGCCAGCCCTTCGAAGCCGATGAAGAGACCGGCGGTGAGCTTGCGATCGAGCGACGCCTGACCCCACCCCGGCAGCACGAGGGATCGAAAGAAGTAGTTGAGCGGTGCCGGTCGGTGAGCGAGGGGTGGCGCCGAGTCCGGCGGCAGCACGACCCGCCCCGCCGGCGCCCGTTGTGCCAGCAGGGCCGATGGTGCCGCGAGGGCGAGCCATGCCACGAACGCGATTCGCATGAAGCGAAAGCTAGCCGGGAAGGCGGGTGATTCCTGCGGCGTCAGCGTGCCGCGATCAGCTCGATCTCGACCCGGACGCCGCGCGGGAGACCGGCGACGGCCACGGTCGAGCGCGCCGGGCGATGATCGCCGAAGTGGCGCGTGTAGACCTCGTTCATGATGGCGAACTCCGCCATATCCTGGAGGAAGACCGTCGTCTTGACGACGTTGGCGAAGGTGAGCCCCGCTGCGGCGAGTACGTTGCCCAGATTCTGCATGACGCGTTCAGACTGCTCGGCGATGCCACCGGCGACGATCTCCATCGACGCAGGATCGAGCGCGATCTGGCCCGCAGTAAAAAGGAGGCCGTTGCTGATCACGCCCTGCGAGTAGGGGCCGATCGCTTTCGGTGCATCAGCAGTGGAGACGAAGTCCATGGGGCAGTTCCGGGATGAGGGTGGGTCGAATCATTCGCCAGGCCAGAAGAGCCCGGTGGCGTTGGCTGATGTCTCGCGAGCGATCTGGTCGGCGGTAACGCCTCGCGCGGCGGCCACCCTGGCCGCCACATGCGGGAGAAAGGCCGGCTCGTTGCGATCGCCTCGGCGCGGGACCGGCGCCAGATACGGAGCGTCGGTCTCGATCAGCAGGCGGTCTGCGGCGACGTGGCGAACGGCGTCATCCTGATGCCACGACTTGAAGGTCACCATGCCGCTGAACGACAGAAACCATCGATGCTCGAGCGCGGCCTCGAGCAGCACCGGTCCGCTCGAGAACGAATGCAGGATGATGCGCGCCCCTGGATGCTCGGTGAGGACGGCGGCCACGTCGGCGTCGGCCTCGCGCGCGTGCACGACGATCGGCATTCCCGCATCGACAGCGAGGGCGCACTGCTCGGCAAACGCTCGCCGTTGCACGTCACGGGGAGAGAAGTCATAGTGATAGTCGAGTCCCATTTCACCGGCGGCGACTACGAGCGGCAGCGCCCACGCGCGCATCACTGTTGCCTTGGTCCGGTCGTCCCAGCGCGAGGCGTCGTGCGGATGACAGCCGGTGGCAATGCTGAGTCCGGCATGGCAGCCGACCCATTCGGCCGTGGCGTCCAGTTGGGCGAGTTGACTCTCGACCACGACCGCGCGTTCGACGCCAGCCACGCGCATGCGCGCCACTGCCGCATCACGGTCCGGCGCAAACGCCGGATCGGTGAGGTGGCAGTGGCTGTCGATCAGCAACGAATCAGACTGCCGGTTGTGTCTTGCTGCGCGGCCGAGCGCCCTTGCTGCCAACCTTGACGCCGCGGCCATCGACGCCCGGCCACTTGGTTTCGATGATCAGCAGCACCGGTGCAGCGATGAAGATCGACGAGAACGTGCCGGTGAAGACGCCGAAGAACATCACCAGCGAGAAGGGCCGGATCACCGGGCCGCCGAAGATCGCCAGCGCAGTCAGGGTGGCGAGCGCGGTCGCGTGCGTCAGGATCGAGCGCGGCAGCGTCTCGTTGATCGACTGGTTGAGGACGTTGACGAGCTGGTCTCGCCGGTTCTTGCGCATGTTCTCGCGGACCCGGTCGAAGATGACGATCGTGTCGTTGAGTGAGTAACCGACCATCGACAACACCGCGGCAACGACGACCAGCGAAACCTCGAGGCGAACGACCGCGATGAAGCAGATCGTCAGCACGATGTCATGGAACGTCGCAATCACGGCCGCGAGCCCGAACCGCCACTCGAAACGGAAAGCGAGGTAGAGCAGCACGGCGAAGAAGGAGAGGAAGATCGCGAGGAACGCCTTGGTCCGCAGTTCGCCACCGACCTTCGGGCCGACGGCATCGAGGTGGTTGCTGCGCCAGTTGGCCCTGCTGCCGGTGACCTGGTCGAGCGCCTTGCCAATGGCCTGGCCGGTGACGCTGGTGTTGTCGGGATCGTTGCCGACGCCGGTGCGGGCGCGGATGATGTAGTCACCGTTGCCCGAGGGGGTGATCTCGGCGTCGTTGACCCCGGCAGCGACCAGTGCGGTGCGTAGCTGCGGCACATCGACGGCGCCCTTGAAGACGGTGACGTCCATCAGGGTGCCGCCGGTGAACTCGACCGAGTAGTTGAGCCCGCCGCGGATGATCAATGCGGCGACTCCGACCACGAAGAGCGCGATGGTCGCCCGGATCGCCTTGTTGCGGAATCCGATGAAGTCGTACTTGGCGTGTGCGAAGATGCGGACCATGGTCAAATGCTCAGCGTGGTAGCGTTGGGCCGGCGATCGAGCCAGACAAGGAACAACGTCTTGGTCACGAAGACGGCAGTGATCATCGAGGCTGCGATGCCCATGATCAGCGTCACGGCGAAGCCCTTGACGGGGCCGGTGCCGAACTGGAAGAGGAAGAGCGCGGTGAGCACGGTGGCGACGTTGGAGTCGATGATCGCGTTCATCGCGTGCTTGAACCCTTCCTCGACCGCGAGACGCACGGAGCGACCGGCGATGAGTTCTTCGCGGATTCGCTCGAAGATCAGGACGTTGGCATCGACGGCGATACCGACCGACAGCACCAGGCCGGCGAGTCCGGGGAGCGTGAGCGTGGCGTCGACCGCGGCCAGCCCGGCGAGGGTGAAGAGCACGTAGAGTGCGAGTGCCAGCACGGCCAGCACCCCGGCCATGCGGTAGTAGCCGATCATGATGATCACCACCAGCAGTGCGCCGACGATGCCGGCCCGAATCCCGTCGTCGATGGAGTCCTTGCCGAGTGAAGCATCGACTTGGCGATCCTCGAGAATCTTGAGCGGCACCGGCAGTGCGCCGGCCTTGAGCGTGAGCGCAAGATCCTGCGCTTCAGCCAGCGAACGATTGCCCAGCTCGATCTGCCCGTGCTGGTCGATGCGGCTCTGGATCACCGGCGGGCGGCCTTCAACCTTGCCGCTGAGCAGAATCGCCATGTAGTCGCCGACGTGACGTCCCGTCTCGGCGCCGAACACCCGGCCGCCGGCGCGGCTCAGCGTGAAGCTGACGGTACGCGCCTGCGAGACCGGGTCGATCTGCGCCGTCGCATCCTCGAGGTTCTCGCCGGTGACGATCGGCTTGTCCGACAGTGCGTAGAGCAGCCGGACTTCCTGGGTTCCGGCCGACATCTTGGTGCGCGCCCACTTCAGCTCGACACCGCGCGGCCAGAGGCGGCGGACGTCGGGGAGGTTGAGCAACGAGTCGACGCGAAGGTACGCGGTCTCGGGCACTCCGTATTCGCCCGGTGTCGGCGAGAGTCCGAAATCGCTTCCCGGATGGATCAGCGTGGCGAGGATCTGTGAGCCGACCGTGTCGGCCTTCGCAGTAGTATCGGACTTGGCCTTCTTGCCGGTGTCGGTCGCAGCCTTCTTGCCGGTGTCCGTAAGCAGCGCGGCGACGCCCTTCGACGCTGCAGGGGCACCGCTGGTGCTCTTGATGCCAAGCTTGGCGAGCGCGCGATCCATGGACGGAATCGCGGCGTCGAGACCGGCGGTCTTGTCGGTCAGGCGGAACTCGAGGAACGCGGTGTTCATCACGACACTCTTCGCGCGCTCCGGATCGGTGAGGCCCGGCAATTCCACCACAATGCGATCGCTGCCGACCTTCTGTATCAGCGGCTCGCTGACGCCGAACTCGTCGATCCGTTTGCGGAGGACGACCAGGGCGCGATCGATGGCGCCCGCGGGATCGGCCACCTTCTTTTGCGCGGTGTCGAGCCCGAGGCCGAGATGCATGCCGCCTTGAAGATCGAGACCATAGCGGATCGGGATCTTGCGGACGGTCGTGTCGCGCATCACGCCCTGGGAGTTGCGTTCCCGAACGCCCTGGTTGCGGGGGATCAGGTAGATGATCGACGCGACGATCATCAGGCCGATCAGGATCATGCGATTACGAATCGAGGAAAGCATCGTCACTCAGGCGCCGCGAGCGGCGCATCAAGGTCCACGCGCGCGTCGGCCATTGTGGCCATCGCGTGCTTGCGGTCGTGCTCCAGCTGTTGCTGAAGTGCCGCGACGCCGTCGAACCGGCGAATGTCGCGAAGATGCGCCAGCCATTCCACGCGCACCCAGCGGTCGTACAGGTCTCCGTCAAAGCCGAACAGATGCACTTCGATCAAGCGCTGCCCGTCGTCGAACGTCGGTCGGTGACCCTGGTTTATCATCGCCCCGAATCGACCAGCCGGGGTTTCGACCACCGCCGAATACACGCCGTCAGGCGGCAGGAGCTTGCGCGCAGGCACCGCCAGGTTCAGCGTCGGAAAGCCGATCGTGCGTCCCCGCTGCGCTCCGTGTAGCACCGCCCC
>JBEPVV010000069.1:0-7781 GCA_041690795.1 Gemmatimonadota bacterium
GTCGCGGCGCCCGGTGCAGACGAGCTCCGTGCCCTAGCGCTTGGCATTGATCACCCGTAAGTTGCAGTTCTGTATCAGACCGCCCCTGACGGGGCCGAGAGGGGTGATTTCAGTAAATGTCAGAAGTCGTCATCCACGAGGATGAGAGCTTCGAACGGGCGCTCAAGCGGTTCAAGAAAAAGTGCGAAAAGGCCGGGATTCTTTCCGACCTGCGAAAGCATCGTCACTACGAAAAGCCGAGTGAGAAGCGGAAGCGGAAGATGAACGCCGCACAGCGCAAGAATCGTCGGGGTCGCTCAACGCATGTCTGAAATCACCACGCTCCTCCGCGCGCACCAGATCGCCGCGCGGAAGGCAGCCGACAAGGACCGGACCCTGGTACTGGGGACGGTCCTTGCCTCGTTGAAGAACCGCGAGATCGAGCTCGGCCACCTGCCATCGGACATCGAAGTCGTCGATGTCCTCCGCAAGCAGATCAAGCAGCGGCTCGATTCGGTCGAGCAGTACCGCAAGGGCGGACGGGAGGATCTTGCGACTCGCGAGGAGTACGAGATCGGCGTGCTGCGCCATTATCTGCCGGCCGAGATGGACCCGGCTGAGATTCGTGCCGCGGCGAAAGATGCAGTTGCAGCCGGCGCCGACGATATCGGCAAGCTGATGGGCATGCTGATGGGTCGCTTCAAGGGCCGCGCCGACGGCAAGGTCATCAACCAGATTGCCCGCGAGGCGCTGCAGAAGGGATGATCCGTTTGCCCGCTGGACTGACCGGGGTGCCGTCTCCTGACCGTGACGGCACCCCGGCGTGCTTGGACCCTGCCACCTCAGCTGATGGTCTCGCGGCGCTCGAATATGAGCATGCGCTCGATGTGGTTGCCTCGTACACGGCCGGGCCGCTGGGTGCGACGGCGCTGCGCAGTCGCCTGCCGACGGCCGACATCGCATGGGTCGCGCGCGAACTCGGACTGGTCGCCGACGTGCTGGCCCTCCTGCGTCGTGGGGAGCAGTTCGACGTCGCTGCCGTGCCCGCGTTGCGGGGTGCGCTTTCCCGCCTCCGCGTCGAGGGCAGCGTGCTGGAGCTCGCCGAACTTGCCGCCGTGCGACAGACGCTCACCGCCGTGCGCGTGGTCTCGCAGGAGCTCGAGCGGCATGCGGACGCCTGCCCGCGCGTGGCCGCACTCGGCGTTGCGCCGGTCGACCGCGCGATCGAGCGAATGCTCGAACTCGCGATCGGCGACGACAACGAACTTCTCGACAGCGCGAGCCCGGCGCTCGCCGCCGCGCGCCGCGAGGTGCACACTGCACGCGAACGCCTCGTGCGCAGGCTCGAAGTGATGCTGCGCGAGTCCGAGAGCTCAAGCGGGAGCGCGGGAGCGGGCGTGACGATGCGAGGCGGTCGCTATGTGATCCCGGTTCGCCGCGACTCGCGGCAGCGACCGGAGGGCATCATCCACGACGAATCGGGGAGTGCCGGGACACTCTTCGTCGAACCGACAGCGGCGATCGAACTCGGTAACGCGCTGCGATCGGCCGTGATCGCCGAGGAGCGCGAGGTGCTGATCGTGCTGCGCGAGCTCACCGCTCGACTTCGCCCGGTGCGCGACGTGATCGCCGCGTTGCATGCCATGGCCGTCGAAGTCGATACCATCGTGGCGCGGGCGCGGTGGGCGAGCGACGTCCAGGGTGAGGTGCCGGCGCTGGGTGAAGTGGGTTCCGAGCTCCGGCTCAACGCGGCGCGTCATCCATTGCTGCTGGCTCGCGGTATCACTGTGGTGCCCTTCGACCTCGTGCTCGATCCTCGCGAACGGACGCTGCTGATCTCCGGGCCCAACACCGGCGGCAAGACCGTGCTGCTCAAGACCGTCGGCCTCGTCTGCGCGCTGACGCAATCGGGCTTCGTGCCGCCAGTGGGCCCGGACAGCATCGTCCCAATGGTCACCGCGATCTTTGTCGACATCGGCGATCATCAGTCGCTCGCGTCCGACCTCTCGACCTTTTCGGCGCATGTGGCCATGTTGCGTCGCATTCTCGATGATTCCGATCACGGTACCCTGGTACTGCTTGATGAGGTCGGGTCGGGCACCGATCCCGCTGAGGGCGGCGCGCTCGCGATGGCGGTGCTGGAGACGCTGACGAAACGTGGTGCGTTGACGCTGGCGACGACGCACCTGGGCGCGCTGAAGACGCTCGCCACGCGCGTCGGCGGCGTGGTCAACGGCTCGCTCCAGTTTGATGCGGCCACACTGTCGCCGACCTACCGCTTCACCAAGGGAATCCCCGGGCGCTCTTACGGCCTCGCCATCGCCCGTCGACTCGGTGTCAACGCCGACGTGCTTGCCTCGGCCGAAGCGCTGGTGCCCGACGCCGAGCGAGAGCTCGATCGGTTGCTTGCCAGCGTCGAACTGCGCCGTCAGCAGCTCGATCGCTCCGAAGCGGAACTGGTGGAACGTCAGATTGATATCGAGCGCCGGGAAGCAGTGGCGATGGTGACAAGCGCAAGCCAGGCGGCACGCGAGCTCGAATTGCGCCAGGCCGAGAAGAGTGCCGAGCGTGACCGTGCGCGCCAGGCCAAGGCATACCTCCTCGAGGCTCGCAAACGCGTCGAAGAGGCGCTGGCCCTCGCGCGGGGCGCGGCCGACGAGGCATCGGCCAAAGAGGCGCGGCGGCTGGTCGAAGAAGGCGTCCGCACCGAGAGCCTGAGGCTCGACGAAGATGCGACGCCGGCGTCCGGCGACGGCAGCGCGCTCCGCGTGGGAAGCCGTGTCCGGCTCAATACCGGCGCCGCGGGCGACGTGATGGAGCTGCGCGGCGATGGCAAGGCTGTCGTCGTGGTCGGGACAATGCGCCTCGTCGTTGCCGCCCGGACATTGACGGTCTTGCGGGGCAAGGACGCAGTGTCCCGCCCGCGCGCGACGCCGGTGATCGTGGACGAACAATCGCACGAAGCGGCATCGGAGGTTGATCTTCGCGGCTTGCGCGTCGACGAAGCCGAGGCGACGGTGCGCGCTGCCATCGATGGCGCGGTCCTCGCCGAACATCCGCGCCTCGCGATCATTCACGGCATGGGCACCGGCGCGCTTCGCGATGCAATCCGCGGGCTGCTCGCCGGCGACAAGCGGGTCGCGTCGTTCGACTTCGCCCCGCGACAACAGGGCGGGGTGGGCGTGACCGTGGCGGTGCTCCGCTGATGGGGCGCATTCCCGACGAACTGATCGAGCGTGTGCGCGACACCGCCGACCTGCTGGAGATCGTGCAGGAGCATGTCCAGCTCAAGCGTACCGGTGGCGACTGGCGCGGGCCCTGCCCATTCCACCACGGCACCGGCAGAAATTTCGCGGTGATCCCCAAGAAGAACTGCTACTACTGCTTCGTCTGTCACGCATCGGGCGACGTCTTTACCTGGTATCGCGAGCGCTTCGGACTCGACTATCCCGACGCCGTTCGCGAGGTCGCGCGTCGGTACGGCATCGTGATACCCGAGAACGCCGAGCGCGCCGGCCCCGATCCGCGGGAGCCGCTCTTTCAGGCATGCGATGCGGCACAGGCCTGGTTCGCCGCGCAGCTGCGCGACTCCCCCGAAGCCGAGGTCGCGCGTCGCTACCTGCTGGAGCGCGAATTCTCGCTCGACGCCGCGGCCACGCTCGGCATGGGCTACGCGCCGCGCGGAGGCGAGCTCCTGACCGCGATGAAGCAGCTGGGGATCACCACCGAGGTCCTGGTCGAGGCGGGGCTCGCAGCGCGCCGTGAGGACGGCACGTTGAGTACCCGCTTCCGCGCGCGACTGCTTTTTCCCATCCATGACCTCCGGGGCCGGACGGTGGGTTTCGGCGGCCGGATCATCGGCCACGGCGAACCCAAGTACCTGAACTCACCGGAGACACCGGTCTTTCACAAGGGTGAGCAGCTGTATCACATGCATCTCGCCAAGAACCCGATCCGGAAGGCAGGCTACGCGGTGCTGGTCGAAGGCTACTTCGATGTGCAACGACTCGTGCTCACCGGAATCGAGCACGTGGTCGCACCGCTAGGTACTTCGCTCACCGAGGCGCAGGCCACGCTCCTCAAGCGGTTCAGCAACGAAGTGGTGCTGCTCTACGACAGCGATCAGCCCGGCCTCAAGGCAACCTTTCGCGCCGGCGACGTGCTCCTCGCCCACGGGATGCGGGTTCGCGTCGCGACGCTGCCGCGCGGTGAAGATCCCGATACGCTCGCACAGCGCGGCGGCATGGCCGCGATCGAGCGCGTGATCAACGACGCGGTCGATATTCTCGAGCGAAAGCTCCAGCTCCTCGACACCCGGGGCTGGTTTGGCGACGTGCGGCGCGCGCGCGAGGCGCTCGACCGTCTCCTGCCGACCCTCCGCGCCGCCGCCGATCCCGTGACGCGCGAGCTCTATTCCACCCGCGTTGCCGAACGCCTCGGCATTCCCCGCGACACCGTGGCAGCCGAGACCGCGCGCATGCCGACACCCGGTGCCGCACCGACCGTGATGCCCGAAGCGCCGCGCGAACTGTCGCCGGAGCCGCGTCACGGACCGCGGCGGCCGGGCGCTGAAATCGAGCGCAAGCTGCTGCGGCTCCTGCTATTGCATACAGGGTGGCTGGCGCGCGCTCGCGATGAAGTCGATGCCAATCGCTTCACGGTCCCGGTCTACGGCGCGATCTACGAAGCGCTGCTTGCGCTGCCCCCCGAAGCGCCGCTCGGCGACGCGTTGAACTCGCTCGACGAACGAGCCCGCGAAGCATGGACGCAGCTGGTCGAACGCGGTCTTCCGGGCGAGGGGTACGATCTCGATCGCGAGTACGCCGGCACGCTCGAAGCGCTCGATGAAATTCACGCCTTTCCCGACATCGCCGCGGAAGCCGATCCCGTCACGCGGCGCCAGCGCTGGATGGCGTTGAGCCGCGAAGGTCAGGAACGGTTTAGGTTCTATCTTGCCACAGGGTCGCGTGATCGCGCACGACACGATGCCCCGCCACCCGAGGAGTAAACACCGATGCACCCAGACCTGCCCAAATTGCTCGAGGTTCAAAGCAAGGATCGCCGGCTCGCCGAGCTCGACGCGCGCACCCAGGCGATCGCTGGCGAGCGGGCATCGCTCGACAGCCTGCTCGAGCGGGGGCGGAGCGAATTCGTCACGACCGAACGTGCCGTCGCCGACGCCACGCGACGTCGCGACGAAGCCGAACAGGTTCTCGAGACCCAGCGCGCGCTGCACGAGCGCCGCAAGGTCCGGCTCGACCAGGAGCGCAACCCGCGCGTGGCGGCACAGCTCCTCGCCGATGTGGAGCTCGGGCGCAATATTCTGGCGCAGGAAGAGGGTGACTGGATGCGCTGCTCGGACGAAGTGACCGCCCGCACCGCGGCGATGACCGCCGCGCGCGAACGCTTGAGCGCGGCCGAAGGCGAACAGGCCGGCGCCCGTGCAGTACTCGACGGTCGTGATGCCGAGCTCGCCGGCGAATACGCAGTAGCCCAGGCTGAACGGGAGGGCGCTGCCGCACATCTCGACCGCACATTGCGGATCCGGTATGATCGCCTGCGCAAGTCGCGCAAGAACGAGATCCTCGTCCCCGCCGACAAGGGCACCTGCACATCGTGCTATACCGCCATTCCGCGCTCCCGCATCGGGAAGCTCCAGGCCGAGGGGATTCTCATCGAGGGATGCGAGATGTGCGGGGCGATCATCTATCTGGCGGCGGCCGTCGTCTGATCGGCAATCCCCGGTGGCGTCTCTCGACTCCGCCGGACCCGGCGGCAGCTGGTGCGCTTGCCCGGGAACTCAATCTGCCATTGCCGCTTGCGTCGCTGTTGCTGCAGCGTGGCTTTCACGACCCCGCATCGATCCGCGCCTTCCTCCGCCCACAACTCGACGCGCTCAGCGACCCCTTTTCGCTGGCGGGAATGGCCGATGCCGTGGCTGTCATCGTTGCCGCCGTGCGCGCCGGCGACGTGATTCTAGTCCACGGCGACTACGATGTCGACGGGCAATGCGCCGCAGCAGTGCTTACCCGCGCGCTGCGCATGGCGGGCGCGAGCGTTCATCCGTTCCTGCCGCACCGGATGACCGACGGCTACGACTTCGGTGCTGCCGGCCTGGCCGAGGCGAAGCGGCTGGGCGCCCGGCTGATCGTGACCTGTGATTGCGGCATCACCGCGGTCGATGCGGTGCGCGATGCGGTCCATGCCGGAATTCGCGTGGTGGTCACCGATCATCACCTTCCTGGTGCGACGCTGCCCGTAGCCGATGCGGTCGTCGACCCGCAGCGTGCTGACGATACGTCAGGTCTCGGCTATCTCTGCGGCACCGGGCTGGTCTTCAAGCTCGTCCAGGCGCTGGTCGAGCCGCTGGCCCTGCCGCGCGCGTTGCCGCATCATCTTCTCGACTATGTCGCGCTCGCTACCGTCGCCGATGTGGTTCCCCTGGTGGGGGAGAACCGGATCCTCGTCAAGCACGGCCTCAAGCTGCTGGCACAGAGCCGGTGGCCCGGGCTGCGTGCGCTCGTCGATCAGGCCCGACTCGACGGCCGGGAGTTGCGCGCGGGCCAAGTGGGGTTCACCATCGCGCCGCGCCTCAATGCCGTGGGCCGCATCGCCGATGCCAATGATGGGTTGCGGCTGCTGCTGACCGACAGCGCTGCTGAAGCCGCAGACATCGCGGCGCGGCTCGAGGTACTCAATCGCGAACGCCAGGATCTCGACCAGGCAATCCTCGCGCAGGCGCTTGAGACGGTCGAGCGGCAGTACAGCGACCCGGGTGCACATGCGGCGATCGTGCTTGCCGGCGACGAGTGGCATCCCGGCGTGGTGGGTATCGTGGCGTCTCGCGTGGTGGAGCGCTTCGGGCGCCCGGCGTTCCTGATCGGACTCGATGGCGAGAGCGGGCGTGGCAGCGGACGCAGCATCGATGCCTTCGACCTGCACCGTGCGCTCTCATCGTGCGGCGACTTGCTCGAGCGCTTCGGCGGTCACCGCATGGCCGCAGGCCTCACCATCCGTCGCGATCGCGTCGACGCATTCCGTGAGCGCTTCAACGCCTGTGCCCTTGCCGCCCTGCGACCGGAGGACCTCGGTCCGTCGCAGCGTGTCGACCTCGAGCTGGGCTTGAGCGAAGTCACCGACGAGCTCGAGCAGTGGAGCCGCCGGCTGGAACCGTGCGGCATGGGGAACCCGGGCGCTGTTTTCGGCGTGCGCAACGTGCGTCTCGACGCCGCGCGCGTCGTGGGTAACAATCACCTCAAGGGGATGCTTGCAGCGGGAACACACCGAGTCGATACCATCGCCTTTGGCTGGGCCGATCGTTTCGCCGAATACGGCGAGTGCGCGATCGACGCCGCGTTCCGGTTGGAACGCAACGAATGGCAGGGCCGCTCGATCCTCCAGGCGCGCGCGGTAGCACTCGCGCCGGCGCGAGAATGACCCGCATCGTCAGCGGCACCTGGGGTGGGCGCCGTCTCGCCACGCCAGGAGACCGGCGAGTGCGCCCGACTGCGGAGCGGGTGCGCGAAGCCTGGCTGAACATCCTCCGGCCGAAGCTTCCCGGTGCCCGCGTGCTCGATCTCTTCGCCGGCACCGGGGCGCTTGGCCTCGAGGCGGTATCGCGCGGCGCCGCCCATGCCACTTTCGTCGAGCGCCACCCCGCTTCGCTGGACGTGCTTCGCGCCAACATCGCGACTCTCGGCGCCACCGCCACCAGTACGGTGCATCGCGCCGACGCGATCACCTTCGCGTCAGGCCTGACCGCCAACGCGTTTGACCTTGCGCTGGCCGACCCTCCCTTCGAC
>JBEPVV010000070.1:0-7778 GCA_041690795.1 Gemmatimonadota bacterium
GGTCCGCCCGCTCCCGCGCGCCAGGCCGAGTGCCGCGACGGTCCCGAGTGCAGTCGCTACAATGGTTGAGGCGATGCCAACCACGAACGATGTGCGCAATGCGATCAGCAAGTCAGCCCGCTGGAAGAGCCGGCGATACCATTCGAATGTCGCGCCGTCCCACCGTGCCCCACTGCGTGACGCGTTGAAGCTCCAGACGATTAGGAGCACCAGAGGCAGGTGGAGCGACAGGTATCCCACGGTGGCAATCAGGGGAACGACACGTCGCGTCACGCGCTCACGCTCCGTGACGCGAATCGCAGCCGCAACAGCATTCCAGCGAGCACCACGACCAGCAGCAAGAACGAGAGCGCCGAACCGAACGGCCAGTTGCGCGCGCTGGTGAACTGGTTCTCGATCAGGTTGCCGATCAACTGCACCTTGGCGCCGCCGAGCAGGTCCGAGGTGAGGAAGGAACCGAGTGCCGGCACGAATACCAGCAGCGATCCAGCCGCGACACCGGGAAGCGACAGTGGCCACGTCACCCGGCGGAAGCGACGCCAGCGTGAGGCGCCGAGCACCTCGGCCGCTTCCAGCAGTGACGGATCGAGCTTTTCCAGCGAGGCATAGATCGGGAGTACCATGAACGGCACGAACCCGGTCACCAGGCCGAAGATGACGGCGCCCGGCGTATAGAGAAGGTGCAGCGGTTGGTGGATCAGGCCGACGCGCAGCAAGAGCTGATTCACAAGGCCGGTGTCGCGAAGGAGAAAGATCGTGGCATACGTCCGCACCAGAAATGACGTCCAGAACGGCAGCACCACGAGAAAGAGCAGCAGCGGTCGCCATCGCGTGGCGCGAACGATGGTCAGCGCCATCGGGTACGACACGGCGAGCGCAATGATTGTCGCGATCAGTGACAACACGACACTGCGCGCGAGAACTACCAGGTACAGCGGTTCGAGCAGCCGCGCGACGTGCGTGGTCGTCCATCCCGGATAGACGCCACCAAGGAGATGACGCGGGCGCAACGCATACGTTGCCATGATGGCGAGCGGCACGGCGAAGAACACCACGAGCCAGGTGCCGGCCGGGCTGAGCAGTGCTGCACTCCTGGCGAGCGGCAGCCGATGCAGCAGCGCGAGTAGCCTGTGCCTGCGTGATGTCACTGTTCGAGCACCTGCGCGCTGCCAACGGGCCAGGTGACGACGACGTGCTCGCCGACCCGCCAGGAGTCGGCGTGTGAATCGAGGCCCGCGCTGCGCACGGCCACGCGAACGATCGCACCATCAGTCAGCGCAACCACCACGTGGCTGCTGTCGCCGAGAAAAATTACTTCGCGCACCGTGCCGGGGATCGCGTTGCAGTCCGGGGGCGCCGCACCATCGCGAACGAGGTCGTGCCATTCCGGACGCACTGCGATTTCGAGCGAGGTACCGATCGCCATCGCCGAGCTTGTCTCCACGCGCCACGAAATGTTGGCAGCCTGCTCGACGGTGGCGACCCGATCGGCGAACGCCGTCACCCGGCCATGGAATCGATTGGCCTGGCCAATGAAGCCGGCGATGAATGCCGTGCGCGGATGGTCGTAGATCCCGGCCGGGGTTCCCACCTGGATCACCTTCCCACCTGACATCACCGCGACCCGGTCACTCATCACCAGTGCTTCTTCCTGGTCGTGCGTGACCAGGATGAAGGTGATGCCGAGCGTGCGATTCAGTTGCCGGAGCTCGAGCTGCATCTCCTTGCGCAGCTGCAGGTCGAGTGCGCCGAGCGGCTCGTCGAGCAGCAGCACGGGGGGTTGCAGGACCAACGCACGCGCCAGTGCGACCCGCTGCCGTTGTCCTCCGGAGAGCTCGGTCGGGCGGCGATTCGCATAGAGCGCCGGGTCGAGCCGGACCAGCTCGAGCACGTGCGTGACGCGCGACGCGATTTCGGACCGCGGAACCCGCCGCTCTTCGAGGCCGAAGGCGACGTTGCCGGCAACAGTGAGGTGGGGGAAGAGCGCATAGTTCTGGAAGACCATCCCGATCGGCCGCTGGTACGGCCGGCGTCCGTTCACGACCTCGCCGAGGAGGCGGATTTCGCCGCCATCGGGCTCAGGGTTGTCGAACCCGGCGATCAGCCGCAGCAGCGTCGTCTTGCCGCACCCGGACGGGCCGAGGAGCGAGAAGAACTCCCCGCGCGCGACCTGCAGCGACACCTGGTCAACGGCGGTCACGCCGCCATAGCGGCGCGAGACACGATCGAGAGTGAGGACTGGGGCGTCGGTCACGGAACTCCAAGCTACCGCAGCACTACCCCCCACGCATCCGCCGGAGCACGTTTCGCCGATGCATTCCGTTCTCGCCGTCGGCACGTCATCCGAACTTGCCGACGCGGCGTTTCAGGTCGTGATCACCGCCGGGTTGGCGGGTTTCGCACTGATTCTCTTCCGACGCTTGCCGCAGCGCTGGGTCGCGTGGTGGGCCGCGGCATGGGGCCTTTACGTGCTCCGGCTCACGGCGATCATCCTCTACCTGATGACCGGCGACCTCGTCTGGCTCTTCTGGCACCAGGTGGCAACGGGGTGGGTCGCGCTCGCGATTCTCTGGGCGGCGCTCGTGTTCTCACGCGACGCGAGGTGGCGGCCATGGTACGGCGGCATCGCCATCTTCCCGCTCGCATGGGCATGGGTCGCCATTCATGGGCTCGATCAATTCGCGCTCGTCGCGCTGCCCACGGTCGCGCTGATCGCCGGCGCTACCCTCTGGACCGGATGGGTCTTCTGGCGCTACGCCCAGCGCGAGCACTCGTCCGGCGCGCGCTTCGTCGCCGTGGCGTTTGCGCTCTGGGGATTGCACCACCTCGACTACACCGTGCTCCGCGCCCGTGGCGCGTGGGAACCATGGGGCTACTTCCTCGACATCATTTTCGAGCTGGCCGTGGGGATCGGCTTCGGCGTGATGGTGCTCTCCGAACTGGCGCAGCGTCTGGCCACGCGGACCGATGAACTCGGACACCTCTCCGGGCTGATGGTGCGGCAGCACGAAGGCGAGCGGCGACGGCTCTCCCGCGACCTGCACGACGAAACCGCGCAGACCCTTTCCGCCGTCAAGCTGGAAATCGGCATGCTGCGCGAAGGCGCCGATGCCGACGTCGTCGGCCGCCTCGATCACGTCCTGCAGCTGGTTGACGAGGGAATTCGCGGAATTCGCCGGGTGATGAATGACCTTCGACCCGCCTTGCTCGACGACCTCGGCCTCCTCCCCGCCATTCGCTCGCTTGCCGATGACGTGCGGGCCCGCAGCGCCCTGATCGTCGACGTGGACCTTCCCGATTCCGCTCCGCGGCTGGCGCCCGACGCCGAGCTGGCGCTGTTCCGCGCCGCCCAGGAATCACTCGCGAACGTGGTGCAACACGCGAGCGCGACGCAGGTGCAGATGCGCCTGCGCGCCCACGACGGACGCCTCCACCTCACCATCATCGACAACGGGCGCGGCCTTCCGGAATCCGTCGCCGGCGGTGGCGGCTCGGCCGCGCATCTTGGACTCGCCGGCATGCGCGAACGGATCACTGCGCTCGGCGGAAGCGCAACGGCAACATCGACCGATGTTCCGGGTGTGACAGTGTCCGTAGAGTTACCGACCGATGGACGGAACGGGTGAGGCTATTAGTTGTACCGATGATTGACCGGATTCGATCGATCGAGGGGCAATGCCAGCCAACCTGATACGGGTGGCCGTCGTCGACGATCACGCGGTGGTGCGTGAGGGCATTCGTCGCGTGCTGGAGGGCGAGCCGGGCGTCACGATCGTCGGCGAGGGGAAGAACGGGACCGAGGCCCTGGCGCTGGTCGAGCGCGAACATCCCGACGTGCTGGTGATCGACGTCGCGATGCCGGGTCGGACCGGCATCGAGGTCGCCGCCGAACTGCGGCGTATGGGATCGCGGACGAAGGTGCTGATTCTCTCGATGTACGACCAGCCGGAATACGTGCGGGAGAGCCAGCGCTCGGGCGCCCGCGGCTACCTGCTCAAGGACTCCCCTCCGGCAGACCTGCGTCGCGCCGTGCGGGCCGTGCACCGCGGTGAGTCCTGTTTTCCGCAGCCAACAGGCGCGCGATCGAACCCGCCGCTGCAGGCGCCGAACGTCAAGTCGCCGCTCGACGTGCTCACGCCGCGCGAACGCGACGTGCTGATTGGCGTTGCCAGCGGCGAGACCAACAAGCAGATCGCCATCCGCCTAGGCATCTCTCATCGCACGGTCGAGACCCATCGCGAATCGCTGATGGACAAGCTGTCCATCCGCACGGTGGCCGGGTTGACCAAGCTGGTGATGGAGGAACGGCTGCTGTAGACGATATTCCCGCCGATGATCGTCATCACGTTCTTCGTCGCCGGTATCTGTGCTTCCGGAATGGTCATGATGTCGTGGTCGAGCACCGTGAAATCCGCCGCCTTGCCCACCACGATCGAACCGTGCCGGTCCTCTTCGAACGCGGCGTAGGCAGGAAACCACGTGAACATCCTCAGCGCCTGCTCACGCGTGACCTTCTCTTCCGGATGCCACTCCGGCCCTGACTTTCCTTCGAGGCTCTTCCGCGCCACCGCCGCGTAGAACTCGATCATCGGCTCGCCGCGTTCGACCGGCGCGTCGGTTCCGCCCGCGACCGGTACCCCCAGCTTGAAGAACGTCTGCCACGCGTATGCCCCCTTGAGGCGCGCCAGGCCGAGCCGGCTGGGCGCGAAGAAGAAGTCGCCGATTGCGTGCGAAGGCTGCATCGACGCGATGATGCCGAGCTGCTTGAAACGGATGAGGTCGGGCGGACTGACGATCTGCGCGTGCTCGATCCGCCAGCGCGGATTCTTGATCTTGCGTTCCGACAGCGGCACCGCACGCATCGCCGCGGCGTACATGTCGAGCGTGATGCGGTTGGCGCGATCGCCGATGGCATGGGTCTCGACCTGCACCCCGGCGCGCAATGCGCGCACCAGCATGTCCTTCAACGCGATGGTATCGGTGGTGATCAGCCCGCGAGTCGAAGGATCATCGCTGTACGGCTCGAGCAGGGCGGCGCCGCGCGAGCCGAGCGCGCCATCCATCACGATCTTGATGTCGCGGACCTGAAAACGATCGTCGAATTCCGTGGGCCCGGGTCCCTGCGCAATCAACTTGTCGGCCATCGTACCCGGGCCATCGATGGTCTTGTACAAGCGGATCTTCAGGTCGCCACTCCGATAGAGTCGGCGCATCCGCTCGACTTCGCTCCACGAACCGTGCGCATCCTGCACCTGGGTCCAGCCGAGGCCCAGTTCGCGCTCTGCTGCGAGTATCAACGCGCTGTCGAGCTGTGCCGACGTGAATGCGGGCACGAGACGGTCGACGAGCCACTGCGCGTGATCGATCAGCATCCCGGTGGGCTGGCCATCGCGGTCGAGATTGATCTGCCCGCCGGGCGGCGCTTTCGACGCCGTGGTAATGCGGGCGAGACGAAGTGCGGCGCTATTCGCGACTGATGCGTGCCCATCGGCGCGCGTGAGCCAGACCGGATTGTTCGGCGCGATCCGGTCGAGGTCCTGACGCGTCGGGAACACCGGTGGTGTCCAGAAGGTCTCGATCCACCCCCGGCCGGTCACCCATTCGCCTGGCTTCTTGGTCGCAACTGCAGCAGCAACCTTGGCGAGGAACGCCTCCTTCGTCCGCGTCCCTTCGAGATTGAGCGTCATCTCGCGCTCGCCGATACCGGGAAAGTGCCCGTGCGCATCGACCAGGCCCGGATAGACGAACTTCCCGGCGAGATCGAGGGTCCGTGTCGCCGCGCCGATGAAGCGCTCCACGCCGGCTTCATCACCCACGTACACGATTTCTCCGCGCAATACCGCGACAGCGTGCGCGGTCGGGTGGGCAGGATCGACGGTGTAGACGGTGGCGTGACGCAGCACGAGGTCGGCAGTCTGTGCCGTGAGCGCGGCGGGAACGCAACCGGCCGCCATGACGTAACGCGCAGTGCGTGCGATGAGCATCGAGATTCCTGGTGAGGATCGGACGAGGTGGCAGTCGACGACGAAGTCTACGCCGCCGGGCGGTGCTTTGGCACCTTGGCCAGCGCGGCGTTGATGCCGGGAATATCGGCCCACCGCGGATCGAAATCATCAGACACGGCGCGGTACCAGTCGGCGGCGCGGGGATCGAGCGGATCGGCGATGACGGATAGCAATTCGCGAAACTCATCCGGACCGTCGCATTCGGCCGGCGGTGCGGCGCCGCTCCCGGCAACACACCACGGCAACCGCTGACCCACCATGCGCGGTGCCGACTGCTCGACCGCAATCACCTGGTGCCACGACGATGACAGTTCTTCCGCCGCGTGCACGAAACGCGCACCGGCGTGGAGCTCCAGCGATTGCAGCGCGACCCGTTCGGCGCCGACGCGGCTGGTCGTCGTCCTCGGGCCCGACGAAACGCACGCCGTCGACGGTGAAGCCGTAGGAGAGCGCCACATCGCGCCCGAAGGAATGCTGGATGATGGCATGGAGTTCATGGAGCGACGCACGAGCAGAAACGACGAGCCGCCGCCAGATCGCCGGCGTGAAGCCGTCGAGCTCGACCCGGAGCTGAAGCACCTGGCCTTCGCCGAAACGGATGCGGGAGCGGGGCATCCCGGGCAATCTAGCCGGGGCGATTTCACCTCTCGGCCATGCGGCGTGCGCCGTGCGGTCGTGATCGACGCTGGGCCAGTGCGGGTAACCGACGACTCTGGCCGAGTTTACCGCCCGGGCCGCGGGGCGCACGGCGAATGGCACACCGGGTCCCCGTCAATTATATTGAATCGCCTATATGATTTCTCCCGCTTCCCATCGCGCCCTCGACGCGCTCCGGCGTCTGGTCCGCGCGCTCGTCAGTTCCACCCATGCGCTCGAACAGTCGACCGGCATCACGTCGGCGCAGCGCTTCGTGCTGGAGCAGCTGGTGGACGGGCCGCTGCCGAGCGTCAACGCGCTCGCAGCGCGCACCCATACGACCCAGGCCACGGTCAGCGTGGTGCTCACCAAGCTGGAAGGTCGCGGGCTGATCGGCCGCGAGCGCGACCCGGCCGATCGGCGGCGGGCGACAGTCACCCTCACACGCGCGGGGCGGCGCCTGCTCGACGGAAGCACCGCAACCGTACAGTCGCGCCTTGCCGCGGCGCTCGGCGAGATGCGGTCACAGGACGTGCGAGTCCTCGCGACATCGCTGGAGCGGTGGGTCGAGGAGGCGGGGCTCGATCGCACGAAGGCCGGCATGTTTTTGGAGCCTGATCGCCGCGGAAAGCGGCGGAGGCTGAAGGATGCGTGAACTTCGACTGGTCACGCTCACCGGCGTTGCGATCATCGTGGGTATTGGCGGCGGCTTCACCGCGGCGGCGTTGCTCGCGCTGATCCACCTGATCACCAACATCGCATTTTATCATCGGTTGTCGTTCGCCACTGCCGATCCGTCGGCGGTGATCCTCGGTCACTGGATCATCGCGGTGCCGATCGTGGGAGCGGTTCTCGTTGGTCTCATGGCGCGATGGGGTTCGCCGGCAATTCGCGGGCACGGTATTCCTGAAGTGATGGATCGGGTACTGCACGGCGAGAGCCGGATCCCGGCCAAGCTCACGCTGCTCAAGCCGCTCTCCGCGGCGATCGCGATCGGAACCGGCGGACCATTCGGGGCGGAAGGACCGATCATCGCCACCGGCGGCGCGCTGGGATCGCTGCTGGGCCAGATCACGCACGTCACGGCCGATGAGCGCAAGACACTGCTGTCCGCCGGGGCCGCGGCCGGAATGGCGG